>DAOTZP010000396.1:0-6710 GCA_034434265.1 Anaerolineales bacterium
CGGTGGTGTTTGACGGCAGCGGCACACAAACCATTACAGGCGCCAATGCCACCGCCTTCAAAAATTTGACCATCAACAAACCATCCGGCGGCGTCACCATCAACAAATCGCCCACCATTAACGGCGCGCTCACGCTTACACAGGGCATCATCACCACCGGCGCGAACAACGTCACCCTCAGCAAGACCGGCACGCTGACCGGCGGCGACGCGGACTCCTACGTCGTCGGCAACTTAAAGAAAATCTTTACCGATGACATCGGACCGCAAACCTTCAAGTTCGCGCTCGGCGACGCCAACGGCTACCGCCCGATGACCGTTTCCAACTTAAACGTCACAGGTCCCGATGCCGATACAGGCTTCATCACCGGCACCGTGCCAGCCACACCCACCGAACACGCGCAAATCGCCAGTTCCAACATTCAAAGCGCCAAGAACGTCAACCGCTATTGGAAGTTGACCACCGGCGGCAGCATTGTCATCAGCGGCTCATATAATGCGGTCTTTGGCTTTGAAACCGACCAGCACGACCCGGCAGCCAACCCGCTGATTTTCGCCGTCAAACGCTACCAAAACACCACCGCGCCCATCGGCTGGAGCGCGCCCGCCGCCATTACCGCCCGCACCGCCACCAGCCTGAGCGCCACCGGCTTTTCTTCCATTGGCGCTTCTTCCGACTTTGTCGTTGGCGAACTGCAGCCGACCGTCATGTCCGATTTCACCATGAGCGGCAGCTCGCCTTACGAGTACGGCAGCGCGGTCACCCTTTCCGCCACGCTGAAAGACGCCAACGATACTCCGCTTGGCGGGCGCGTTGTCATCTTTGAATTCAGCAACGGCAGGGAAGCCGGGCAAGCCACCACAAACGACAGTGGCGTTGCCACCCTTTCCACAACCATTCTGGGCAATGTGACCAACGCCGCAGACCAGTTTGTCACCGCAAAATACGAAGGCGATGGTAATTTGTACGGCGCCAGCGAAGCCGACAGCGCAATGTTTGAAGTGACCAAGCGCAGCATCACGCTCACGGCGGTTGCTTCCACAAAAACATACGACGGCACAACCGCGTCTCCCAATTTGCCTACGCTTGCTTCCGGCACGCTTGCCGCAGGCGATGTGCTTTTCCAAACCTTTGATACCAAAAATGTTGGGATAAATAAGACGCTCACTCCCGGTGTGGATGACGGCAATGGCGGCAACAACTACGACATTACCGTAACCAACCCCGCCAACACGCTCGGCGTCATCAACGTCAAAGAGTTAACCATCAGCGGCGTGAGCGCAGTCAACCGCGTCTATAATGCGCTGCCCGGCGTAGCCCTGACCGGCACACCCGTATTAAACGGCGTGGAAACCGGCGACGATGTAACCATTGACGACTCTCCCACCACCGGCTCAATGGCAAACAAACACGCTGGAACCGGCAAGACCGTCACGCCGGACGACCCGTACACCATCACCGGCGCGGATGCGGGCAACTACACGGTCACCCAGCCGACCTTCACCGTGGATATTACCCCGGCTGACATCTCGCTCGAAGCAGTGACAGACACCAAAGTTTACGATGGCACAACAAGCTCGGATGAAACGCCGAACATTACAAGCGGCGCGCTGCACGGCTCCGATACCGCCATCCAAACCTTTGATACAAAAGATGTCGGCAGCGGCAAAGATATGATTCCATCCGTGAATGACGGCAACAATGGCGGCAATTACAACATTACCATCACCAACCCGGATAACAACCTGGGTGAGATTACCCAGGCAACCATCACCGTTACGCCGAATGACGCCACCGGGTTCTTGAACGTTGTGACAGAAGACCCCTACCCGCTGGAACTCACTTTCACCGCCAGCGGCTTTGCTCCGGGAGAAAGCTTTGCATCCCCCGGATTTACCGCGCCAACCTGCAGCCTGCCACTCCCATTCAACAAGGACAATTACCCGCTATCAGGCTCGCCATACGTGAACGTTATCACCTGCTCCGGCGGCGCGGTCAACGGCAATTACACGCTCACGATTGATAACAGCAATCCCGGCGACCTGACCGTGTTTGCGCGAATTCTTCTGACCGTCACAGCCAGAAGTTCCAGCATCACATATGGCGATGCGGAACCGGACGTCACCAGCGAATTCGACTTTGGCGACTTTGAATATGACGGCGACGGCGATTCTGATATTGATGACGCAACGGATATTGAAACCCCGCCGACATGCGCCATCACAGACGGTCCAGCCGTCAACGCCGGCACATATACCATTGAATGTTCGGGCGCAGTCGATGATGAAGACATTTATGAATTTATTTACATAGATGGAACGCTAACCGTCAACAAAGCGCCGCTGACCGTTACAGCCGACCCGCAAACCATCAGTTCAACGCGCCCATCCGCGTACACGTTTGCATACTCCGGCTTCGTCAACAGCGAAACCCCCAGCGTGCTGAACACCGCGCCCACCTGCGCCCCCAGCGGCGCGCCGTATGTGGTTGGAGTGAACACGGGCAAAATCGCCTGCTCCGGCGGGGTGGATGATAACTACTCCTTCAACTACGTCAACGGCGACTTGACGATTGTGGCGCAAACATTCACCACCAAATCCGTTGGCGCGCAGGATGGCTGGATATTAGAATCCAGCGAAACCAGCAAGAAAGGCGGCTCGCTGAATTCAGGCGCCACCACCTTCCAAATTGGCGATGACGCATCCAAAAAGCAGTATATTGGCGTGCTGTCCTTCAACACCGCCCCGCTGGACGATAACATCAACATCACTGCGGTCAGCCTGAAACTGAAATACGTCAGCGCATCAGGCGGATTAACCCCAACCCAAATGATGACAGCGTTCAAAGGCATTACCGTAGATGTGCGCAAAGGCTTCTTTGGCGCAAGCGCCGGGCTTGCCACCTCAGACTTCCAGGCAACCGGATTTGCCAGTTTCACCTCCAAGCCCGCTCTTTCAAGCAGCAAGTTCTACACCATCAACCTGACGACGCTGAAAGCCAACATCAACAACCTGGCAACCAACGGCGGCGTAACGCAAATGAAAGTGCGCTACAAATTGGACGACAACAACAACTTCACCGCCAACTACATCACAATCAACAGCGGCAATGTCTCCAATGCAACCTACAAGCCGACGTTGACCATCACCTACTTCCTCAACCCGTAAGCAGGAATTTCCCTTAAAAGCAAAGAGGTCTCCAATCTTTTGGAGACCTCTTTGTTTATTTCTTGCCAAATACGCAATTTTATGGGTAACGCTTTTGGCAGCCTTTTTGCTCGTCCCATTTGCATTGCGGCACATGAATACATCTTGTTTCATTGGTGATGGACGCGCACACATTCACAGGCTCGCTGCATTTGATGGTGGTGACATCCAGCGTGATGCAGCCGGGGCCCGTCAAACGCACCTTGCCGGGCGAGCAAGCCCCCAGCGCGGAATCAAACTTTGTGCCGGGCGCGCAGCCTGGGTATGTGCCGCCTGCCACCGCCTGACAGCATTGGAAGGTTTCGCTGTATGAGTAGCCCGCTGCGCATCCGGCGTAGGATGCAGACGCCAACGCGGGATTATCCAGCCCGTAGGGCGTATCCGCGTTTCCGTTGACGGGCAGGCACATGCCAGCCAGCGAGTCGAAATACGCGCCCACCGGGCATTGACCGTTCGCGTCCACGCTCACCACGCAGGTTGGCGCGCCGCCGCGGTCACGCAATTCATACCCAGCCGGGCAGCCCGCCGCAGTCACCTGACCGATGAGCGGGGTGTAATTGCACGCGCCGCTTGCGGCATCCAACGTATAGCCGGGCGGACAGGTCGGCGCGGCGCCGGTCACATCCGGCGAGTTGCTGCACGCCGCGTTGCAAATGGTGAGTTCGTTTGTGCTTTCCACGCCGCGCGGACCTTTGCAAGTCAATCTGCGCTGACCGTCCACGACGGCTTCGGTGCAGTTCAAGTCTTTATCGGCTTCATAAATCGCGCCGAATGAAATATCCACTGTGGTGAACCCATCGCCGGTGGAGCAATATCTTCCGGCAATTTCGGCGGTGGGAAGTTGGCAGCCAGTGGGAGAGGAAGCAATGCCCGAAGGAATAAACGCGGCAGTCTGGCAGTATGGCGCATAAGGCTGAGGGTTGGGGACAACGCAGCGGAATCCAATATCGCGCCGTTCATTGGATGGGGTGTTGAAGTGACGCACGCCCAAATGAATCTGGTCAATGTAGGATTCAAAAGAACTGCCGCGCACGGCGCGATACTCGCCGCTTGCCGGTCCGGTGGGATTTTCGGCGGGCGATTCGTTGTAGTAGGTGTCGCTGTACCAATCGCTCACCCATTCAAATACGTTGCCCGCCATGTCATACAACCCATACGGGCTGATGCCGTCTTTGAAGGCGGTGACTTCGGATGTGGTGTTGTTGCAATAGGCGAAACTTAAGATGTTGCAGGCGGGGTCTTCAACCCCCCACGGGTAGGGGTTGCCGTTTTCGCCGCGCGCGGCTTTTTCCCATTGCGCTTCGGTGGGAAGTTGCCCGCCCGCCCATACGCAATAGGATTGCGCTTGTTCCCAATCCACGCCGACAACGGGGTGATTGGCAAACTCGGGGTTGGAGTACACCGGTCCGCCGAGTTGTTGAGTCGGCGGCGTGCAAGCGCCAACGGCTACGCATTGCGCGTACATGCGGTTTGTGACTTTGGTGGTTTGTATCCAATACGCATCCAGCATCACGGAATGGACAGGGGCGTTGTAGTAGTCTTCCTTTCCCATGACAAACTGCGAGCGCGGAATATAAGCGAGCGCGCTGCCGTCAATCCACAACATTTTGGTCCCCGCCTGCGGGCCCGCCGTCTGCACCGGCGCGAGCGATGCCGTCGGCGAAATTGAGGTTGACGGGGCTTGTGTAATTGGCGCGGGCGTGGCGGTGACGACAATTACCACCGGGGTGGGAGCGCCGCACGCGGAAAGCAGAAAAGTCATGATGAGGGTGAAGGCAAATATCTGATATCGAACGTGTTTCATTAAATCTCCTTTTTCGTTACAAGCGAAGCGCATTGATTATACCCATCATTCGTTATGCCCCCTGCGTCCTATTTGAATCCAGTCCGCTTTTACATACAATATGCCCATGTCGCCAAAGATTTTCAAAACCGTGTTGTAAACGAGGAGAGAACCATGCAAAAGAAATTGCTTCATTTTTTAATGCTTGTGATGCTGACGGCGGGAATGTTCGGCGCTGCGGCAACCCCCGCATACGCGGATGACACCTACACAGTGGGTTCGCTGACAGACGCGACAGCAGATGGAGATTGCTCCACCCCGACAGTCTGCACGCTGCGCGACGCGATTGCGCTGGCAAACGCGGATGCGGACGCGGATACGATTAATATCACCGCGGCGGGAACCATTACCATGACGCAAGGCGAATATGTCATTTCAGAACCTGTGCAAATTCATGGTCCCGGCAAAGATTCGCTCACCATTGACGCGCAAACAAACAGCCGCATCTTTTACATCAGCCAATCCGACGCGGGCGTAACCTTAAGCGGGATGACGTTAACCAACGGCAAAGTAACTTCCCCCAATAGCGGCGGGGCAATTCACAGTTACGGCTCATTAACCATAAACGAGGTTGCCATTACAAACAGCGAAGCCGAAAACAGCGTAGGCGGCGGAATCTACATCAACGATTCAGGGGCGAATTATCTCTCCGCCAATAATATGGAAGTGGCATACAACAGAGCGTTTTACGGAGGCGGGCTTGCATTCAACTCACAAACTCAGGTTTTTATATCAAATGCAAATATTCACGACAACATCGCCACAGACGGAATGTCGGGCGGAGTCGCCGGGGGCATTTACGTTTTGAATGACGGCGACCCGACAACGCCCCAAGTCATTGAATATTCCAATATTCACCATAACACAGCCAACAGCATGGGTGGCGGCATTTATATTGCAGACAATGTGGAGTTGGATATTAAGCAGAGTTCCATTCTTTACAATGAGGCAAAAACGCAGGGCGGCGGCGTATATGTGTACTCATCTCCCGGCACGGAATCCAAGCTGCGCCTTTACAACGTCACCATTAGTTCAAACACGCTGGAAAGCGTTGGCGCAGCCGGGGCGGGAATGTATGTTCGAGGCATTGCGGAATTGTATAACGTCACCATCATGGACAATAACGCCAGTTTGGGAATTGTGGATACCAACACGGAACATTCCTACGGCGGGGCAATTTATTTTATGAACGACGGCGGCACGCGCAGCGTCACCATAAAAAATTCCATCCTTGCCAACAACATCGCCACGGATAACCCCATTTGCAGCGGAGCCGCTCTTACCAGCGTGGCATATTCGCTGCTGGAAGAGGAAGCCTGCGGCGCGACCCACGGCGTGAACGGCAACATTATCGGTCAGGACCCGCTCACCGACCCGCTGGCGGCTGACCCCAGCTACCCAAACTTGTACGCGCACCCGCTCAGCGCCACCAGCCCCGCGCTGGACACAGGCGATGCCGCCACCTGCACAACAATTGACCAATTTGGTAATGCCCGCCCGCAGGATGGCGACAGCAATGGAAGTTTCATTTGCGATATGGGCGCGTATGAGCGCTTCACCACACAGACTTTTCATTCCAGCGGCAGCCAGGACGGATGGGTGTTGAAATCAACATCGGTCAACAACGGCAGCGGGCAAATCTACATCGGCGATGATGCGCT
>DAOTZP010000397.1:0-1965 GCA_034434265.1 Anaerolineales bacterium
ATTGTCCAGATTATCGCGTTCTTCATTGTGCTGCTTACATTGAACGCGTGGGTTTACAAGCCCATGCTGGACATGCTGGAGACCCGCAAGAAAAAAATTGCGCAAGGGTTGGAAGACGCCCGCATAGCCGCCGAAGCGCGCGCCAATGCCGAAAAGGACGCCGCGAAGGTCCTTGCTGACGCGCAAGCCGAAGCCAGCAAGATTGTCCGCGAAGCGACTGAACGCGCCGCCGCCGCCGGTAAAGACGTGAAAGCCGCCGCCGAAGCCGAAGCCGCCAAAGCCCGCGAGGCGGCTCTTGCCGATGCGGAACTTGAACGCAACCGCATCCTCGGCGACTTGCGCGGACAGGTTGCCGCTCTCGCTATTGCCGCCACCAACAAACTCATTGGCGAAGCGCTCGACGAGAAGAAACAGCACGCCTTGATTGACGAGTTCTTCTCCGGCATCAAATCCGGCAAAGTTGTTGTTGTGGATGGCGACTTCAAGGGCGAATCCGCCGAAGTGACCAGCGCCCTCCCTCTCAACAAAGAGGAGCAGGAAGCCGTCAAGAAGAGCTTTGGCGCAAAAGAAGTGGACTTCAAAGTCAACCCCGCCATACTCGGCGGACTGGTCGTCAAGATTGGCGATAAAGTTCTCGATGGTTCTGTGGCTGGAAAACTTGACAGCCTGCGCCAGACTTTGAAATAAGACAAATTTATTTTGTCCATATAAAGAGCTTTGGTAAAATTGCCAAAGCTCTTTTTTTATTTCATTTGACTCACGCAAATGATGCCTCATTGACCGCTGACAGCAGCCCGCAATCTTATAAGCAGAGGTGAATAATCAATGACCAAAAAACTTTCCGACCTCTTCACAGACTTCCCCTTTCCCGCGCCCCAAAACCTGCCCGACCTTGAAATTACCGGCATCGCCATTGACAGCCGCGTGGTCCAGCCGGGAAATCTTTTCATCGCCATGCGCGGCGGGTTTTCCGACGGACATGACTACATTCAAAAAGCGTTTGAAAACGGCGCGGCTGCCGTTATTGGCGAGATTGGGCGTTTTGAACACCCCAACTATATTGGGCTTGAAAACCCGCGCCAAGCCCTTACATGGCTTGCCGCCGCTTTCCATGATTTCCCAGCCCGTAAAATGACAGTGATTGGCGTAACAGGCACGGACGGAAAAACCACCACCAGCAACTTGATTTATAAAATCCTGCTTGCGGCAGGGTTCAAGGCGGGCATGATTTCCACCGTCAACGCCGTCATCGGGGATGAGATTCTGGATACGGGCTTTCACGTCACCACACCCGACGCGCATGACGTTCAGCGTTACCTTTCCAAAATGGTCAAAGCAGGCTTGACTCATGTTGTGTTGGAGACGACCTCGCATGGCTGGGCGCAATACCGCATTGACGCCTGTGAGTTTGATATTGGCGTTGTCACCAACATCACGCACGAGCACATGGACGAGCACGGCGCTTATGAAAATTACCGCGCCGCAAAAGCGAGGTTGTTTTCCAGTTTGGAAATTACAAAACCAAAGCCGTTCGGCAACCCGCGCCTCGGCGTGATTAACCGCGACGATACAAAATCATTTGACTTTTTGAACAACTTTATCAAGACCAATAAACTCAATTACGGCTTGAGCGCGGACGCGGATGTTCGCGCTGAGAACATTGAATACAGCGCGAAAGGAATCAAATTCACCGCCGTTTCAAAAGGCTTTCGCGTGAATGTTTCGAGCCATTTGGTCGGCGGTTATAACGTCTCCAACTGCCTTGCCGCGCTGACCGCCGCCGTGTACGGGTTGGGCATTCAGCCTGAAACCGCCGCGCAGGGAATCGCCGCGTTGGATGGAATTCCCGGACGCATGGAAAATATTTCCCTTGGGCAAAACTTCACCGCCATTGTGGATTTTGCCCACACCCCAAACGCGCTCAAAGTTGCGCTTGAAGCCGCCAGAAAAATGACCAAAGGTCGC
>DAOTZP010000398.1:0-5042 GCA_034434265.1 Anaerolineales bacterium
TGAAATACCACGGCGCTTTGGCGGGGTTGGGAGAAAGCGCGGGGTTGGCTATCCCTTCGAGCGGAGCGGGGACAAACATCGCCCAGAGGAGAATCGCCGCGCTCCATCCGAGGGCAAAAATCAACTCGCGGTTGGTGAGATGCGGGATGGTGGTCACTTTTTCGGGCTTGGGGTCTTCCGTCTGCTTGGAAGATTTGGGGAGAGTCAACCCGCCGTCTTTGCGGACGCGCCAAAAGTGATAGGACATCAGCCCGAAGATGGCGAGCGGAATAAACGAAATGTGCATGGAATAAAAATTAAGCAGCGTGTTTGCGCCCACTTCGGGTCCGCCGAGAACGAGTCGCGTTAACCATTGTCCGATGAGCGGGACGTAACTGATGATGCTTGTGCCGACGGTGATTGCCCAGTATGCGAGTTGGTCCCATGGGAGAAGGTAGCCCGTGAAGTTTGCGCCGAGAACCAGCAGCAGCATGGCAGCGCCGATGAGCCAGTTCAGTTCGCGCGGCGGACGATATGCGCCCGTGACAAATACGCGGATGAGATGCAGCACGGCAACGACAATAAGCAGGTTCGCGCTCCAATGATGCAGGTTGCGAATGAGCGCGCCAAACCAGACGTTGGAATTGATTTCAAGAATATCGAGATATGCCTGTGGCGCGGCGGGCGTGTAGTTGTTGAGCAGGATGATTCCGGTTGCGCCGAGAATCATCATCAGCAAGGCGGAGAGTCCGCCCAAACCCCAAGTGTATGTCCACTTCATCGCGTTGATGTCGGTTTTGGCGGGATGGGTGTGCAGGATGAGGCTTTCCATCACCATGCGCATTCGTCCGCGGTCATCTTCGGGGATTCCTTCGGGAGTCAGGCGGCGGCGCATTCGCTCGAAAATAGAAGGTTCGCGCTGGGGAGTTTGTTCGTCCATGTGAGTTCCTTTACATAGTCTGCTTTCGGATTTCAGTTGCATTATTTGTATCAATGCAAGTTGGCGGGAATAAAAAGAAAATATGAAGTTTTGGTAAAGGGTGAAAAATAAGACCTGACGGGTTCATAAAATCCGTCAGGTCTTATTCAAAATCCTTCTTAAATTCTTGAAGCGATATTTACAATCCCTTTACATGAAAGTTCTATCATGTGGTTGTAGTAACAAGAATAAATTTACGCGCAGCGGAAAGGTTTTTGCTGCGTTCAGAATGACAGAATAAGGAGAAATATCATGTTCAACAACTTCAAACATCTTTTGGTTGGAATTCTGGCGGCGGTGATTATGATTGCCGTCGGCGCCAGCGCGTACAATGCTTATGCTTCGGGCGGAGTTACTTTCCCAAGTTTTAGTTTGCAGCAGCCCACGCAGCCTTTGTATGGGCAAGTTCAGGGCGGCGGCAATGGTAACGGAAATGGCGGTCAGGGACAAAACGGCGCGGGACAAGGACAAGGCAATCAAGGTCGGGGCGGCGGCGTTGGCATGGCAAATATCAGCAGCGTGGCCACTATTCACGGCGTTGTCAATTCCTTCGACGGGTTCGGATTCAGCATCACCACCGATGACGGTCAAGTCTTGTATGTGCAAACTGGGAATATGAATTACACGCAGTCCATCGGCTTTGCTCCGCAGGCGGGGACGGGCGTTACGGTCAACGGTTTTACCGGTGATGAAGGTCTGTTCAATGCCATCAGCGTAATTGTGGATGGAACGGGGCAGGTTTTCACCTTCCGCGAATCCACTGGCCGTCCTGCGTGGGCGGGAGGAAAGGGGAAAGGCGGAAATCATTAATAAAAGTTTTTTCGCATGAAAGTTTAAAAAAATACAGAGCAGCCAGAAACTGCTCTGTATTTTCTTTTTGTTTTTTTATGCGGGGAATGCTGCGTTTTTTTGGAAAAAACCTAAAGCCCTTGTTTGTTTTCCTAGCTTACGCGCAACATAGCTAATGCTGATATGAAAAATCAAACTTGACTTAAAGCATGGTCAGTTAATTGGGCTGCCAGCCCGATGTAACTTTCGGGCGATAGCGCTTTTAATTTTTCCCGCGTTGTGTCATCCACGTCAATTGAATCGCACCACGCCTTGTAATCAGATTCGGTGAGGACTCTTCCGCGCGTTTGTTCTTTGAGCGATTCGTAGGCATCTGGTTTGCCTGCGGAGCGCAGGATGGTTTGTGCGCCCTCGGCGACGACTTCCCAATGGGCATTCAACTCCGCTTTGAGTTTTTCCTCATCGGGGGCAATGCGCTTCAATCCACGCTGGAAGTTGCTCCACGCCAGCAGGCTGTGACCCAACGCCGTGCCAAACGTGCGGCGAACAGTTGAGTCGGATAGGTCGCGCTGCAAACGGGAGACGGTCAACTTTTGGGCGTAGTGATTGAACAGTGAATTTGCTACGCCGAGATTGCCCTCCGCGTTTTCAAAGTCAATCGGGTTGACCTTCTGCGGCATGGTGGAAGAGCCAACTTCACCCGCGACGACGGCTTGCCGAAGGTAGCCATCGCTGATGTAACGCCAAATGTCTTGAGCGAAGTCTATTAGGATGGAATTCGTTAAACGGATGAGGTCGAAATAGCGCACCCAGTTATCGTAGGGGAGAATTTGGGTGGTGAGCAGGTTCGGCTCCAGCCCAAAACTGGAAACAAATTCTTTGCTGAATGAAATCCAGTCCACTTGCGGGGCGGCGGCTTGCAGGGCGTTGAAGTTGCCCACTGCGCCTGTCAACTTGGCTTCAAATGTATGCGCGGCGATGTCATCACAAGTCTTTTTGAGGCGGGCGATATAAACGGCGAATTCTTTACCCAATGTCGTGGGGACTGCAAATTGTCCATGTGTGCGGGCGAGCATGGGTGTGGATTTGTATTTGACGGCAAAATTAGTGAGATTGGAGATTAGAGATTGGAGATTAGGAAGGATAACTTTGTCTCTGGATTCTTTGAGCGCAATAGATTGACCTAAACTATTCGTGTCTTCGGAGGTCAAGCCGAAGTGAATCCACGGGATGAGGTCTTCGAGAGAAGTTCCCTGCAGTTTGCTTTGGATGAAGTATTCGATGGCTTTGACGTCGTGACGAGTCTTGCGTTCGTATTCGAGGATGAGTTCCGCGTCGGCGTCTGAGAAATTGGCGAGAACCGATTCGAGGCGCGCGGACTCGGAGTCGCTTAGGGGGCGCACCAAGCCTGTTTTGGAAAGAGCAGGCAAAAAGTTAAGTTCGATGCGGACTCTGTCGCGCAGGAAAGCAAACTCGGAGAAGTAATCCCGCAAAGGCGCGGTGGTTTCTGCGTAGCGTCCATCCAGAGGAGAGAGAAGGTGAAGAAGATTCACGATAGGTTCCAATCGCGGGTTGCATAGAACAAGTTTATAGACTTGTTCTACTTATCGTTGGCTCAACTGATAATTTGGGGCTTCTTTCGTAATGATAACATCGTGCGGGTGACTTTCGATGAGTCCCGCGTTGGTGATGCGCGTGAGGCGGGTTTTCGTGCGCAGGTCTTCGAGCGAGGCGGCGCCCGCGTAGCCCATGCCAGAACGCAGACCGCCGACGAGTTGATAAACATATTCGCCAAGCAGACCTTTATACGGCACGCGACCTTCGATGCCTTCGGGGACGAGTTTGCCGCTGCCGTTTTGCCCCGTAGCATAGCGGTCAACGCCGTAGCCTTTCATCGCGCCAAGACTGCCCATGCCGCGATATTCTTTGAAGCGGCGACCTTCATAGAGCATGACTTCCCCTGGCGCTTCATCGAGACCCGCAAGCAGACTGCCGAGCATAACCGCGTTACCGCCTGCGACAATGGCTTTGACGATATCGCCGCTGAACTTGATACCGCCATCGGCGATAACGGATACGCCATGTTTTTGTGCGGCGCGTGAACATTCGAAGATGGCGGAGACTTGCGGCATGCCTGCGCCCGAAACGATGCGCGTGGTGCAGATGGAGCCCGCGCCGACTCCGACTTTGATTGCGTCTGCTCCTGCTTCGACAAGCGCATCCACGCCTTCGGCTGTGACCACGTTGCCTGCGAAGACGGGCAGGTCTTTCCAAGCGCTTTTGATGCGGCGAATGGCTTCGAGCACGCCTTTGGAATGCCCGTGTGCGGTGTCAATGGTGACGGCGTCCACGCCTGCTTTGAGCATGAGGTCCACGCGGGTTTCGACATCTTTGCCTACACCCACCGCCGCGCCGACGATGAGGCGTCCTTTTGAATCCGTTGCGGCGTTGGGATATTCGCGCGCTTTTTGAATATCTTTGACGGTGAGCAAGCCTTTGAGCAATCCATTTTCGTCCACTAGCGGAAGTTTTTCGATGCGGTATTTTTGCAGGATGTCTTTGGCGTCTTTAGCAGAGATGCCCACCTTGGCGGTGACGAGTTTTTCTCCGCTGGTCATGAATTGGCTGACGGGCAGGTTGTAATCGGACGGCTCGACAAAGCGGATGTCACGATTGGTGAGGATGCCGATGAGTTTGCCATGGTCATCGGTGATGGGTACGCCGCTGATGTGATAGGTGGACATAATTTCTTCGGCTTTACTCAACGGAGCGTCGGGCTGGAGGCTGATTGGTTCGACTATCATGCCTGATTGCGAGCGCTTGACCTTTTCCACTTCGGCGGCTTGTTTTTCGGGCGGCATGTTGCGGTGGATGATGCCCATGCCGCCTTCGCGCGCCAATGCAATCGCCAGCCGCGCTTCGGTGACTGTGTCCATGGCGGCGGAGAGGATGGGGATGTTGAGTTGGATGGTCGGTGTGAGTTGGACTCTGACGTCGGTTTCATTTGGCAGCACTTCGGTGTAGCCGGGGACGATGAGGACATCGTCGAAGGTGAGGGAGTCGTAGCGGTCGAATAGTTCTTCGTTCATAAGTGGGGTTCCTTTTGTAAGCGGACTCTATAACGGATTCGCGGACAATAACGGACGGTTGCAAACGAACTCTATAACGGATTCGCGGACGAAAACGGACGGTTGTAAACGAACTCTATAACGGATTCGCGGACGAAAACGGACAAGAGCGGATTTAGGCTTTGGCTTGTCGACTCAGGTAATTGTGAATGGCGGTATCGTAATGC
>DAOTZP010000399.1:0-3395 GCA_034434265.1 Anaerolineales bacterium
GTTGCGTCTGCCGATTCCGCCATCGCCCCAGCGGTTTTATTTTACTATAAAAATCAAAAGCGCACGACGGAAATTCGGGCTGCGGGGTCAGGTATAATTTTTACAGGATGCGCTTCACCTCCCCGCTTTTTTTGCCGCTTTTGATTTTGATTTCCCTCTCGATTTACATTGCCGGTTTGGGAAAAAACTTCCGCGACGCTTCGCGCCGACGGGATGTGTTTTCGCTCGTCCTCCGTTCGCTCATCATCCTCTGCCTTGTGCTTGCCCTCGCAGGCTTGGAAATCGTGCAAAGCGGCGAAAGGCTGGCGGTTGTCTTTTTGATGGATGTCTCCGACTCAATGCCGCAAGGCGCGGTGCAAAGTGAAATTAATTTCATCCGCAAAGCGCTGCAATCCATCGGCGCGGATGACCAAGCCGCCATCATCCTCTTTGGCGCGGATGCGCTTGTGGAGCGTCCCATGTCCGGCTTGGCTGAGCTCGCCGAGATTACGTCCGTGCCAATCACCAATCAAACCAACTTAGCCAAAGCCATTCAACTGGGGCTGGCGTTGTTCCCTTCGGGCTACGCCAAACGCATGGTGATTCTTTCGGACGGCGCGGAAACGACAGGCGATTCGCTCACCGCCGCAAAATTTGCCGCCGCTTCCGAAGCGCAAATTATGGTCGTGCCGTTTGTTAATCAACTCACTTCCGAAGCGTTTATTACCGATGTGGATGTGCCAAGTCACTTACGCAGCGGGGAAAAATTCGATTTGAATGTAACAATCCAAGCCAGCCAGCCAAACACCGCCACCGTGCGCGTGCTTGCGAAGAATGAAATTTTATACGAAGCCGCGCATCAACTCCGCAAGGGAAGCCAGACCTTAAGCCTGCCGCTCACCGCCACCGAAACGGGCTTTGTCAGTTATCAAGTGCAAATTGCCCCCGAAAGCGATGTGTACTACCAAAACAATCGGCTGGATGCGTTTTCCCAAGTGCAGGGACCGCCGCGTGTGTTGATTGTTGCGCCGCCCGCAGGCGAAGAATTGCCCGGCGGTGAGATTCGCCCCGATGAGGCGAGTCTGCTGGCGGGTGCGATTGCAGCCGCGAATTTCCAAATTCAAACCGTCACGCCCAGCCTGCTCCCCGCCGATTTGCCATCGCTCGCGCAGTTTCAATCCATCGTGCTGGTGAACGTGCCAGCGCGCGATTTGAATCAAAACCAAATGGAAGCGGTGCGCTCGTATGTGCGCGATTTGGGCGGCGGGCTTGTGGCAGTGGGCGGACCGACAAGTTACGGCGTGGGCGGATATTTTGGCACACCGCTTGAAGACGCGCTGCCTGTGGAAATGCAAATTAAAGACCCGCAGCGCAGACCGCAACTGACGATGGTTTTTATCATTGACCATTCGGGCAGCATGGGCGAAACCAGCGGCGGCGTGATGAAGATGGAACTTGCAAAAGAAGCCGCGGCGCGCTCGGTGGAGATGTTGTTTCCAAATGACAAGGTCGGCGTGATTGCGTTTGACGACACGGCGAGTTGGGTTGTGCCAATCACCATGTTGGAAAACCCCGAAGATGTGACGGCGCGAATCGCGGGCATTCAACTTGGCGGCGGAACGGATATTTACGCGGGCTTGCTTGCCATGTCCAAAGTATTGCCCGAAGATGATTCAAAAGTCAAGCATGTGATTCTGCTCACCGACGGCGGCGCAGACCCAACGAACATTCCCGAACTGGTGAAAAAGTTATACGAAGAAAACGGCATTACGCTCTCCACTGTCGGCGTGGGCAACGACGCCGCCGATTTTTTGGATGACCTTGCCGCGCTCGGCGGCGGGCGCTATCACTTCACCAACAACGCGGGCAGCATTCCCAGCATCTTCACCGAAGAAACATCGCTTGCCGCGCGCGCGTATATTGTGGAAGAATCCTTTTTCCCAACCTTAACAAATTCATCGCCGATACTTTCCAACATCAACGCCGTGCCGCAGCTGCATGGCTATATTGCATCCAGCGCAAAAGACTTGGCGCGGGTGATTCTCAAATCGCCAAAGGATGACCCGATTCTCGCGCAATGGCAATATGGCTTGGGGCGCGCGGTGGCTTTCACATCCGACGCCACAGGACGTTGGGCGCGCGATTGGGCGCGCTCTGAAATCTTTGCGCCATTTTGGGCGCAAGCCGTGCGCTACACCATCACCGACTCGGTGAACACGTCGCTGCAAATGACGGTGGAATCAAAAGGCGAAACGGCGAATATTCTGCTCGATGCAAAAGACATCAGCGGAAATTTCCTCAACGGCTATGAAATTGAAGGCAACATCGTTGCGCCCAACGGCGAAACGCAAACGGTCACGTTCAAACAAACCGCGCCGGGACGTTATGAAGCGGGTTTTATCCCCACCGAACAAGGCGTGTATTTGATTCGCTTTTCCGGGAAGGATTCCAGCCGGGATGATTCCGCTCCCATCGCCGAGACAACGGGCTGGGTGTTATCTTACTCGCCCGAATATCAGCGCGTTGAACCCAACCCGGATTTATTGCTGCGCGTGGCGGAAATTGCCAACGGGCAGGTCGCTTCCCCCAACCCCGCGGATGTGTTCAAGCACAATTTACAATCCGCCCGCGCATCCCAGCCCGCCGCCCCGTTTTTGATTTTGCTGGCGGCGCTGCTGCTTCCACTGGATATTGCGGCACGGAGATTGGTCATCACGAAATATGATGTGGAAAAGGCGAAAGAGAAGGTAATTGGTAAATGGTTAATAAAGAAACCACAACCCGCTGTTGTGGAATCTGCTCCGCAAATGCAAGCGCTGATGCAAGCCAAACGCCGCGCCAAAGATTCGATTGCCGAACCGGTGGAGGTGAAGGAAATGCCCGCCATACAGCAAACAGAATCGCCCGAAGAAAAATCCGCGCCGCCGCAAGTTGAATCCACCACGTCCGCGTTATTGGCGCGAAAAAAAAGCAGAAGAAAATAACCTGAGCCCTCCGCGTCTTGACGGTGAAAATGTATCTTTTTCACCACCCTGAACTGATGTTAATTAAAAACAAACTCACCCGCGAAACCTTAATTTCGGGGTGAGTTATATTCTTACGGGGAATGTTATTTCACCGAGAAGCTCAGCGAGCTTTTGAGTTCGCCGTTCATATACACTTCCACTTTATATTCACCGGCGGGCCAGCCTTCGCCAGTGTTGGAAAGCGAGAAGTTAACCGTGCCGCTGAAAGGCGCTTCACTTTCATCAATGGTTAAAATGGAAGCAGAATCAGTTGTAATTTCTCCTGATTCGTAATCAGGAACATTTACAACATACCATTTGGCTTCCACTTGGGTTCCGGCGGGAGCGTTATTCAAATCTGCAACAACATATAGAGTGTCGGACGGGGAAAAGGTGGCGGTGGGGTTTTTG
>DAOTZP010000400.1:0-11137 GCA_034434265.1 Anaerolineales bacterium
GCCCGTCCGGTCCGCCATCGAGGGCAAGCGTTGGCTCGCGCCCGTACACTGTCAATCCGCGCATGGTTTGGGTGGGGATGTAAGGCAGGTTGGCGCAGAGGATTTCAATTTGACGATTGACGATTGACGATTGGGGCAGCAGGTTACATTCCACAAACTCAATTTGAGATTGAACGTTGTGTTTTTGCGCGTTGCGTTTTGCAACACTCAATGCGGCGGGCGAAATATCGGTGGCGAGGATGCGCGCGCCGGGAACGTTTGCCGCAATGGAAACGCATATCGCGCCCGACCCTGCGCCAACATCCGCCACGCGGGTTTTGCCTGAGGCGCGCAAATGCGCGATGGCTTTTTCCACGAGCAGTTCCGTTTCGGGGCGCGGAATCAGCACATGCGGGTTCACATCAAAGGAAAGCCCGAAGAATTCCCACGCGCCTAAAACATAAGGAAGCGGTTCGCCCGCTTCCAGTTTTTTTACGGCAAGTTCAATTGTTTCTTTTTGTTCTGCTGTCACATCTTCATCCAGATGCGCCATCAACCACGAGCGCGTTTTCTTAAGAATGTGCGCCAGCAAAACTTGCGAGTCCAGCTGTGCGGTGTCGCTGAAAGATAATCTTTCGGCAACTTGTTTTAACAACGATGCGGCGTTCACTTCAATTACCAATTACTCGTCATCTTCCACGCGGCTTGCCGCCAGCCTTTCCGATTCGTCTTTGGTGGAAAGTTCGTCAATGAATTGGTCTATTTCGCCGTCCATCACGGCGGGCAGGTTGTAACTGGAATAACCGATGCGGTGGTCGGTGACGCGGTTTTGCGGATAATTATAGGTGCGGATTTTTTCGGAGCGTTCGCCTGTGCCGACTTGCGAGCGCCTGTCCGCTTCGAGCGCGGCTTGGCGTTTTTGTTCTTCAATTTCGTACAAGCGCGCGCGGAGGATGCTCAACGCGCGAAGTTTATTCTGCAACTGCGAGCGCTCATCCTGACAGGTGACAACCATGCCCGTCGGCTTGTGATACAGGCGTACGGCAGTCGAGTTCTTTTGCACGTTTTGTCCGCCTGCGCCGGAGGAGCGATACACCTCAATTTCAATATCGCTTTCGGGGATGTCAATTTCCACGTCGTCCACTTCCGCCATCACCGCCACTGTCGCGGTGGATGTGTGGATGCGTCCCTGCGCTTCGGTGGCTGGCACGCGCTGAACGCGGTGCACGCCCGACTCGTATTTGAGTTTGGAATACGCGCCCTTGCCTTTCACTTCAAAAATAACTTCTTTGAATCCGCCCACGCCGATTTCGCTTGCCGATAATATCTCGGTTTTCCATTTTTTGTCTTCGGCGTAGCGCGTGTACATGCGGAACAAGTCCGCCGCGAAGATGGCAGCCTCGTCGCCGCCCGCGCCCGCGCGGATTTCCATGATGACGTTTTTATCGTCACGCGGGTCTTTGGGAACGAGCATGGCTTTGATTTCTTTTTCAAGCGTTTCGATTTTTGGCTCAAGGTCATCCACATCCGCTTTGGCAAGCGCGACCAATTCCGTGTCATTTTCGGTGACGATGATATGTTTCGCCTCCTCGAAATTTTTCACCGCCTGACGGTATTCGCGCGCTTTTTCAACCAGCGGCTCCAACTCCACGCGCTCTTTGTTCAACTCCGCCATGCGTTGATAATTGATGGACGGGTTGGCAAGCTCGTTATTAATTTGTTCAAAACGGTCTTCAATGGCTTTTAATTTATCTAACATGATGTTTCCTGTAAGGTGAAATTTATTTCGCCGCGCAGCGGGCGCTGCGCGTATTGCAAAATAAATTGCGCGCCGCGGTCATGGGCGAAATAAAGCGCGGCATAAAGCCGCGCAAAAAAACAAACAAGGCAAAACCGGCTAGTATGTGACAGTGGCGGAAAGCACCATCGAGAGGATGATTAAAACAGCAAACATGGCAAACAAAATTTGCGCCGCGCGCTGCGACCCGCCGGAGGGTTTGGTTTCTTTTTTGGCGTTCTTGGTGTTTTTTGACATGGGATAACTCGCTTTATATTAAATGTCTGTAAAAGGCTTGCGACATTGCCTTTTCCAATTCTTCAATTGTAACAGGCTTTGTAATGTATGCGTCCGCGCCGAGTTTCATGGCTTCGTCCACAGTCACATCCGCTGCTTCGGAAGTCAGCATCACAATCGGCAGATTTTTCCATTCCTTTCGGCGGCGCACAAATTCCAGCATGTCCAGCCCGCTTACTTCGGGCATGTTAATATCCAGCAGCAACAGGTCGGGCATATCTCCCGCCATCAGGGCTTTTGCTGCATTGCGCGGGTGAAAGTAATACGTCGGCTCGCAATCCAGCAGTTTGAGCATTAAACTCACCGCCCGTCCCATTTCTTCATCGTCATCTACAATCCATACTTGTTTCATAATGCTTTTTTTTTCCTACTCCAAATGCGCCTTGACCGCTTCGGCGGCTTTGACGTTCATGCCTTGCACTGCGGCAAGTTCTTCAATGCTTGCTTGCTTAATCTTATCCACAGACCCGAAATGTTTCAAGAGCGATTTTCGGCGCGAAGGTCCAATGCCGGGGATGGAATCCAACACCGAAGCGAGTCCCGCCTTCGACCTTCGGGCGCGGTGCGCGGTGATTCCAAACCGATGCGCCTCATCGCGGATGCGCTGCATCAAATACAATCCTTGCGAATTGCGCGGCAGCAACAACGGCTCGCTGTTATGCGGAAAGAAAATTTCCTCCTGTTGTTTTGCCAGCCCCACAACGGGAACTTTGCCGGTTAACCCAAATTGTTCGAGGACTTTGACCACCCGCCCCAGTTGACCTTTTCCGCCGTCAATAACAATCAAATCGGGAAGGAAGGCAAAAGCTGCGTCTTTTTTTTCGCCCGGTTTTGGTTCTGTTCCCTGAGCCGATTGCCACCGCTTAAATCGGCGCGTGAGCATTTCCTCCATTGAAGCAAAATCATCCGGCGCGCCGATGCTCGTGCTGTCAATATTAAACTTGCGATAAAGGTTTTTTGCCGGCGTGCCTTGCTCAAAGACCACCATCGCGCCCACCGTTGCCACGCCCTGCGTGTGACTCACGTCATAACATTCGATGCGGTTTGGCGGCGCGGAAAGTTTCAACGCGACTTGCAACTCGCCCAGCGCCTGTTCCTGCTTGTGCGTATCCGCCTGCCATTGGGCGCGAAGGGCTTGCAGGGTTTCAGCCGCATTCTCCGCCGCCATGTTCACCAAATCGCGCTGCTGCCCGTCTTTGGGGACGAAGAACTCCACCTTCTCTCCGCCGCGCTTGGATTTCATCCACTGGCTGATGATGCGCGCTTCTTCGATTTCAATTTCATCCGGCAGCATCACCTGTTCGGGGATGTTCGCCGCCTCGTCGTAAAACTGTTTGACGAACTGCGCCATCACTTCGCTGTCGGCGGTATCTTCCGTGCCTTCCAAAATAAAATACTCGCGCCCGATGAGTTTGCCGCCGCGAATGAAAAAGATTTGCACGCACGCTTCGCCGTCCGTGCGCGCCATTGCCAGCACGTCCGAGTCTTTATAATCCGCCGCGAAGATGACTTTCTGCCTTTCAATGACGGCTTGCATGGCTTTGAGCTGGTCGCGCAGCGCGGCGGCTTTTTCAAAGCGCAGTTCATCGGACGCTTGCTGCATCTGCTTTTGCAAATGTTCCACAATCTTTTCGCTATGCCCGCCGAGAAAATCCATCAAATCGGAAATCATCGCGCGGTAGATTTCTTTGCTCACCGCGCCAATGCACGGAGCGCTGCACAGTTTGATGTCGTGATACAAACAGGCGCGTTTATCTTGTCCCGTAATTTCGCGGTCGCAAGTCAGGTATGGAAAAATTCTGCGCAGCGCGTCGAGAGTCTGATGCACCGCCCAAGCGGAGGTGTACGGACCAAAATACCGCGAGCCGTCATCTTCCATGTAGCGCGTCACGGTCACTTTGGGATACGCCTCGCCCCAATGGATTTTGATATAAGGGTAACGCCTGTCATCTTTTAAGCGGATGTTGTACTTCGGGCGGTGTTTCTTGATTAAGTTCATCTCAAGAATCAACGCTTCAAGTTCCGAGCCGGTCACAATCCATTCAATATCGGCAATCTCGCGCACCAACAGGCGCGTTTTGTTATCGTGACTCGAATCCGCGTGGAAGTAGGAACGCACGCGGTTTTTCAAGTTAATTGCCTTGCCAACATAAATAATCGTCCCTTCCGCATTGCGATAGAGGTAACACCCCGGTTTGGAAGGCAGCGTGGCAAGCTGGCTTTGAATCTTTTCCGAAAGTTCCATGACGGCAATTTTATCACCCGAAATTCCCGCTTGACTTTTGTTTGTTTCACTTTACAATCAGCCATACTCAAAAAAGGAGAATGGACTCATGAATGACCAAACTTTTGTTTACACCCCGCCCCCAACCCCTGAACCTGCGCCCCCTTCGAGCGGCAGCGGTAATGAGAAAATCATGGCAATTGCCTCGTTGGTGTTGGGCGTTATCAATTTGTGCGCATGGTTTCTTCCAATTTGCGGCGCCCCGCTTTCGATTGCAGGTTTGGCGCTTGGCTTTTTGGGAATGAAAGACCCCTCGCAAAAAACGCTTGCCATCATCGGCATGGTATTAAGCGGAATCGGCTTGCTGCTTTCGTGCGGAACTGCTGTCATCGGCGCGTATATGGCAATTTCTGGAAACGGTTTTCAGTTTGCGCCTTAATACATCGTAAAAAAAATCTTTTTTTACAGAGTCTTAAACTGAATAACAAAAAATCCCCGAATTCCTGCAAAAGAATTTGGGGATTTTTTTGTTTTAGATGTGTATCGCGTGACCTTCCGCCATCTCCGCCGCTTCCATCAGCGTTTCGGAAAGCGTCGGGTGCGCGTGAACGTTGCGCGCAATTTCATGCGGGGTCAATTCCATCATGCGCGCAAGGGTCAGTTCCGGCAGCAGTTCAGTCACTTCGGGACCAATCATCGAAGCGCCGAGCAGTTCGCCATATTTTGCATCCACGACAATTTTAACAAAGCCGCCGTAATCGCCCAGCCCAAGCGCTTTGCCGTTTGCCTGAAACGGGAACCGTCCAATCTTCACTTCATATCCGCGTTCTTTGGCTTGCGCTTCGGTCAGCCCAAACGAGGCAATCTGCGGCGAGCAGTATGTGGCGCGCGGCATCATCTCATAATCCAGCGTTACGGTTTCATGCCCTGCAATGTGTTCTGCGCACACAATTCCCATTGCCGAGCCGACATGCGCCAGCATCAGTTTGCCCGTCACATCGCCGATTGCCCAAATGTTGGGAACGCTGGTTTGCATCTTCTCGTTGATTTCAATAAATCCGCGCTCGTTGAGTTTCACGCCGATTTCTTCCAACCCCAGCCCTTTGGAATTCGGACGGAAGCCGATGGCAACCAGCGCCTGCTCCGCTTCCAGCGTTTTGGATTCGCCATTCGCGGAAACGACCACCCGCGCGCCGTTTTCCGTTGCCTCAACCGATTCCACTTTGTGACCCGCAAGCGTTTTAATGCCGCGTTTCTTAAATTCTTTTTCCAACTCTTTGGAAATTTCCTCATCTTCCAGCGGAACAATGCGCGGCAGCATTTCCACAATCGTCACATCCACGCCGTATGCGTTCCAGATTGTTGAAAACTCCACGCCAATTGCGCCGGACCCAATAACCACCACAGACTTGGGGAGTTTATCCTGCAAAATCGCTTCCCAATAGGTGAGGATTTTCTGCCCGTCAATTTTCCACGCTGCGGGGGCAGCCGCGCTCGCGCCCGTCGCTACGATGATGTTTTTGCCCGTCAGTTCCGTCACCTTGCCTTCTTTGTCCGTCACCGCAATGGTATCCTTGCTTTTGAACTTTCCCTCGCCCATAAAGACGGATATATTATTCTTCTTCATCAAAAAGCCAATGCCTTTAACGAGCCTCTCGGAATTTTGGCGCGAGCGTTTCACCGCCACGCTGTAATCCAGTTTAAGATTCTCAAACGAAAAGCCAAAGTCTTTTCCGCGCTCGCGGAGGGTGTGCGCCACTTCCGCATTTTTGAGCAAGGATTTGGACGGGATGCAGCCAACGTTCAAACACACGCCGCCCATCCATTGCTTATCCACCAGCGCGACCTTTTGCTTCAACTGCGCTGCGCGAATTGCGGCGACATATCCCGCTGGTCCCGCGCCGAGAACAACAACATCAAAATTTTCTGCCATAAATTATCTCCTTGTATTGCGAGGTGTATCTCGCGCTATGATACTTCATTAAATTCTTTCGCCAATGCCCGCCACCACGCATCCTTTTCTTTGGGGACAAACGGCGTGTAAAGCGTGATTCTATCCGCAATCCCATCGAACCGCGCTTTCAAATCGCGGGCGAGGCTTTCCTGCGTGGTCAGCAGGCAAAACTCCGCGAGCATTTCATCGGTAATCAGCATTGGCATTTCGTGCCATTCGCCTTTGGCGGCAAAGCCCGAAAGTTTTTCCGCCACGTCCTGCCAGCCGTATAAATCCATCACCGCGTGATAGGACGGGGTGGAAGCATAAAACGCGATTTGCATCCGCGCAAATGCCTCTTCTTCGGGCGAGGTGGCAATGAACGGCGTCATTGAAATGGTGACATCGGCGCGACTTCTTCCCGCGCTTTTTGCGCCTTCTTCAATGGCGGGCAAAATCACCTCGCGCATATAGCGCGGACTGTTGAACGGGTGCGCGTGGAATCCTTCGCACAACTCGCCAGCCAATTTTGCCAAGCCCGTATTAACGCCTGCAATGTAAATGGGAATATTGGGATGCTCAATTTTGCCCGGATTGAAAAACGGAGACATGAGCGTGGCTTTGTAATATTCGCCGCGAAAGTTTAACTTTGCGCCGTTTTGCCAGCAATCCCAAAATGCGCGAATGACTTGAATCTGCTCGCGCAGTTTTCCCGTAACAGATTCGGGCCACGGCATTCCAAATCTTCTTTCAATGTGCGCCTTGACCTGCGTGCCAAGCCCGAGGATGAACCTTCCGCCCGATTGGGCGGCTAAATCCCACGCGGTGTAGGCAATATCCGCGGGGGAACGCGCAAACGAGACGGCAATCGCCGTGCCAAATTTCATTGTGGTGGAATGTTCCGCAATCAACGGGCAGGGCAAAAACGGGTTGTGCTGCGTTTCTTGCGTCCACAGCGTATCGAAGCCGATGTCTTGCGCGGCTTGAGCGATTTCGGGAATTTTGTTCAAATGAACGAGGGGGAGGGCTGCATCCAGTTTCATAGCGGATAGTATAGTATCAACAACTTAATTGGACAAGAAAAAAAGCCCCGTGTTTTCGGGGCGCTGCTTTATTGCAAACTGTCCACAAACCCAAATAGTTCACGGCTTTCTTGCAGCCAGACGTTGGGAACAGTGGTGCGCTTGATGTAGCGGACGATGCTTTCTTTATCCACCACGATTGAGGCGGTGCGCTGAAACTGCCCGCAGGTTGTTTCGCGGATGAAGAACAATATAACGTTTGCTTTTCCGCGAAAGTCGGAAAGCGAAACGATGTTTCCATCTGTGGCTTGCAAGCAAAAATCCGGCGCAATGGAGCCGATTTTTACATCAATGGATTCAAACGGCATATCATATTCCTTTGATTGATTTCAACATATAGATTACGCAGCCAGCCGCTTTTTTACAACCTTCCGCCTGTAACTCGTAACTCGCCTCACCCTTCGAGCAAGTATGCCAAAATCCAATTTGTTGCCGCGTTCAGCCCATCCATGTGGGCGCGTTCATAATTGTGCGAAGCGTCAATGCCGGGACCGATGAGCGCGACCGCCACATTGCCGCCCGCCCGCCAAAAGGCTTCGCCATCCGAACCGTAGAAAGGATACACATCCGTTTTGTATGGGATGTTGTGCTTTTCCGCCAGCGCGCGCAGTTTTTTATTTAAGCCTTCATGGTACACGCCGCCGCTGTCTTTGATGCACAATGTTGCGTGAAACTCGTCCGATTGCTGCCCCTTGCCGACCACAGCCATATCTACTGAAATCAATTCCGCCGCGTCGGATGGAATTCCCGCCGCCGCGCCGTGACCGACTTCCTCATAATTCGAGATGTGAAAGTATGTTGTGCGCGAAGGCTGCATCCCCGCATCGGATAACGCTTTGATTGCCGCGACCAAATTCGCCACGCACATTTTGTCATCCAAAAAGCGCGAGCGGATGAATCCGTTGGTAAGTTCCACGCGCGGGTCAAACGCCACGCAGTCGCCCACGTTGATTCCCAGCGCGCGGGTTTCTGCTTCGGAGGTTGTGCGCGCGTCCAGTCTTACTTCCATGTGTTCATCGTCGCGCGGGGTTTGTCCGCCGTTGGGGTAAATGTGACCGGAAGGCGTATCAATCAACAGCGAGCCGCGAATTTTTTCGCCTTTGGCGGTGATGACCCACAGCCCTTCGGTTTCCACGCTGTTCCATTGCAGACCGCCAATGCGGCTGAGTTTTAGCCTGCCGTTCGATTTGATTTCCTTCACCACCGCGCCAAGCGTATCGGTATGCGCGGTTAAGGCAACGGGCGGAAGGTTCGACGCCACCCGCCACTTTGCCACCAGCGCGCCTTTGCGCGTGCGCGAAAGTTCAAGGTGTTTGTATTGCGCGAGCTCTTTTTCCACAAACGCAATGGCGGGTTCGGCAAACCCCGTGGGGGACGGAATGTTGAGCAGGTCAACAAGGAATTGAATGAAATGGGACTCATCAATAGCGGGGAGCGGCATGGGTTATATTCCTTCAAATTTTGAAATTCGATTTCGCCAATCTTCCGGCACGGCAATCGGCTTCATGCCCTCATAATCAAACGTCACCAGCACCACTTTGCCGCTTGCCATGATTTTGCCCGTATCGGAATGCACAACCGCCTGCTCGGTGGTAATGGATTTGTTGCCGATTTTCACCGTTCGCACGCCAATTTTGATGGGGTCGCTGTAATGCACCGGCGCATGGTAAGTGATGTGAATATCCGCGATAATCACGCCCACTTCCATAAACGATTGGTCCTTGCTGAACAGCCCAAGTTTAACGAGGTAGTAGATACGCGCCTGCTCAAAATAAGACAGGTATTTTGCGTTGTTGACATGTCCCTGCGGGTCCAAATCCCCGTAGCGGACTTCGGTAGGGTGAAAAAAGCGAAAGTCTGTCATGCGGCGAATTATAGCCGAATAGTCGGGCAGCCTTATGGGGCAAAATTTTACAAAATATTAACTTGCCGCTTAAGTCGGGCGGTATAATCGTCTTATGATTGAACTGCAAATCAACGACCACCTGCGGCTGAAAAAGATGCACCCTTGCGGCTCATACGAATGGACGGTCTTTCGTCTTGGAGCGGATATTGGGCTGGAATGTAACACCTGCAAACGCCGCGTGCTGATGGACCGCCGCGAACTTTACAAACGCATCAAGGTTAATTTGTCATTGCAGAAAAGACAGAGCGACTCATCATCCAGTGATAAGTAACTCAAGTTGCTACCCTTGCTTAATTTTTACCGCAGAGGCGCGGAGGACACGGAGAAATTCATTAAAAACTCTGCGACTCGGCGGTTCAAAACAGGCAAAAACCTTCTTCCCTTTTGAAGGTGGCAACTTGCGTTAAATAAAAAAAGCAGTCACTTTTGATGACTGCTTTTTTTATTATGGCAAAACTTCCACGTTTGAAATGTTCAAACTTAATTCATCATCCGCGGCGGCTTTGATGTAATCAAAATAAATTTCGCTGGGGAATCCGTAAGCCGGGTCATACGTCACGGTGACTTCTTCCGCTTCGCTATTTAGACCCGCTTCGAGGATGTCAAAAACGCGCTCAATGGTTGCGTAACGGGAGAAATATTCATAGTTGGGGTCGTCTGCGGCGATGGGGCTTCCATCCACATCCGTTATGGAAATAACGCTGCCATCTTTCACTTCCACGCTCAAAGGCATTTGGCTGCGGAACGCGCAGAAGCAGCCGATGTGCAGGGAAAACCGGTAGTGGGTGATTTTTGCGTCAAGCCATGTTTGGCGATTTTTTTCAACTTCGCTTTTGGGCTGCGCCGAACATGCGGCGAGCGCGATGACCAGTAAAATAAAAATAACTTTTTTCATGTGATCTCCTTTACGCATCACAGACGCGGGAGTCGTTAAAAAGTTCCCAAATAAAAAAGGACGCTTTCACAAGAAAGCGTCCTTTTGCAATTTTGCAAGCTTATGGCGTTTGGTAATAGGTGCCGACTTTAAGCAGGCTTACGTCGTTGATGGATTGCGCGGCGAGCATTTGCGCCTGTCTTGCGCGGTTGGTGGCTTCGCCCAGCACTTTCAGCGCGTATTCCGGGTTGTGGAAGCCTGTGCTGTTTTCAGCGGAGACAATATCCCACATGAATTGCGCTTCGCGGTGCAGTTTGCGCGCTTGATTGAGCAGGTCCTCATCCGCGTTGCCTGCTGCGACTGCGGCTTTGATGGCGTTGATTGCGTCAATGATGGCGTCTTCGGTTGCAATCTTGGCTGAGGCGACCTGTTCTTGAATGATATTTACGCGCCTTACAACGTAGTTCGTGTCCGTATGGCATTGACCGCACGCGGCTTCGGGATTGAGCAGCGGGCTGTGTACGTCGTGCGAGGAGAATTTTGCCGCGCCGTCACGAGTGTAGGGCATGTGGCAATCGGAGCAGGAAACGCCCGCGTTGTAGTGCGTGCTGCCTTGAATGAAGAATTCATATTCGGGGTGCTGGGCTTTGAGCATGGGGGTATCGGTTTCGGGGTATGCCCAGTCTTTGAAATCTTCCTCTTCATAGTATTCAATCATGCTGAATACGTCCGTGCCTTTGTCCCATGGGAAGGTGAGGTATTTTCCCGGACCGTCGAAGTAATATTCCACATGGCAGTTGGCGCAAACGACGGTGCGCATTTCCTGACGGCTGAATGTGCGCCAGTCTTTTCCCTGACGCTCAAAGGCTTCTTCCAGCGCGGGGTTGGTGACGATGAGGCGCATGGTTCCCGCTTCGTGGCAGTTGGCGCATCCAATCGAGTTGTTGATGCGCGGGGTCAGCTCGTTGAATGACATGGCGTCATAGGCTTCCATGCCCAATTCCGCCCACAGGGCGGGGTTGTCGGCGGATTTGCAGGAATAACAAGTGCCGGGCGTGCGCTTGG
>DAOTZP010000401.1:0-3028 GCA_034434265.1 Anaerolineales bacterium
ATCGGATACGCCGCCTGCCACTGGTGTCACGTCATGGCGCACGAATCGTTTGAAGACGAAGAAACCGCCGCGCTCATGAACGAACACTTCATCAACATCAAAGTTGACCGCGAAGAACGCCCCGACCTTGATGCAATTTACATGCAAGTCACAGTGGCAATGACCGGGCAAGGCGGCTGGCCCATGTCCGTCTTTCTCGCGCCCGACCTCAAACCATTTTACGCGGGAACATATTTTCCGCCCGTGCGCCGCTACAACATGCCCGCCTTCAAAGAAATTCTGCAAGGGCTGGCAAACGCATGGCAAAACGACCGCGCCGAAATTCAAAACGTCGGCGGGCGCGTGCTGGCGCATTTGCAAAGCATTCACAAAACCGAAAAGAAAGACCTGCTCACCAAAGCGCATTACGCCGCGCTCACCGAGTCCATCCTCAAATCGTACGACTGGGGCTACGGCGGCTGGGGCGCCGCGCCCAAATTTCCGCAGCCGATGGCAATTGAATTTTTACTCGCGCATGGAAAGCGGCATCTCAAAACCGTCACCCACGCGCTGGACGCCATGTCGCGCGGCGGCATGTATGACGTGGTCGGCGGCGGATTCAGCCGTTACAGCGCCGATAACTTTTGGCGCGTGCCGCACTTTGAAAAAATGCTTTACGACAACGCGCAACTCATCCGCGCGTATTTGCACGCATGGCAAATCACCGGCGAGCCGCGCTTCAAACGCATTGTGGAAGAAACGCTCGCCTTCGTCGCCCGCGAAATGACGCACCCGCAAGGCGGATTCTACTCCTCGCTCGACGCAGACTCCGAAGGCGAAGAAGGCAAATTCTACGTCTGGACGTTGGAAGAAATCCGCGAAATTCTCAAAGATGAATCAGAATTCTTTGAAGCGGCTTACGCCATCTCCCCGCTGGGCAACTGGGAAGGAAAAACAGTCCTGCACCGCGCAATGGACGATGCGACACTCGCCGCGCGATTCAAACTACCCGCCGGGCAAATCCCTGCGCGGCTGGCAGATTCTCACCGCAAGCTGCTCGCCGCCCGCGAGAAGAGAACCCGCCCCGCCACAGATGACAAAATCCTCGCCGCGTGGAACGGCTTGATGCTCGCCGCAGTTGCGGAAGCGGCGCGCGCGGGATTTGACGATTCCCATTCATATCAAAAACTGGCTGCGCGCTGCGCGGATTTCCTGCTGACCGAAATGCGCCCCAACGGAAAACTACGCCGCTCATGGCGCGAAGGCAAAACAACAAACGAAGTTTTTTTGGAAGACTACGCCGCGCTGATTTTAGGTCTGCTTGAACTGTATCAAACCGATTTCAACGTCAAGTGGTTCAAGTCCGCGCGTGAGTTGACCGACGAGATGATTCAAAAATTCCACGACCCCGCCGGTGGATTTTTCGACACGCCCGAAGACGCGGAAGAACTGCTCATCCGCCCGAAGGATGTGCAGGATAACGCCACGCCGTGCGGCAATTCCCTTGCGTGCGAAGCGTTATTGAAGATGGCGGAATTTACAGGCAACGGAAAATACCGCGACCTCGCAGAAGACTCCTTAAGGATGGTTGGCGATTATATGCTGCGCGCCCCGCTGGGTTTTGCGCGCTGGCTGCTGGCGGGTGAATCCGCTTTGGGGCAAGCGCAGCAAATTGCGGTGATAGGAAACGCGGGCGAGGAAAACTTTCAAGCCATGATTCAAGCCGCGCGCGCAAGCTTTCATCCCAACCGAATCATCGCTGCGTCCCCCCACCCGCCTGCCGCCGATGCGCCCGATTTATTGAAAGATAGAATCATGCTCGATGGAAAATCCACCGCGTATGTGTGCGAAGGCTTTGTATGCCAAAACCCAACAAACGATGTAAGCGTTTTCATTAAACAACTGCAACAAGCGAAAAACAATGAATAACGTATTGATTGATTAAGATTGATGCGTTTCACAAAAAATCCGCAAGCGGCTCAGCGGCACGGAGTAAAAATTTTGCTCCCGCCGCTGAGTTTTTTATGTTTCGGTTTGCGTATTCAAGTGACATTTATTAGCACAGATTGTGATACTTTACACTTATTAATTTTTTTATAAACCAGTATCATCATCGTTGGAAGAATCCTTCTATTCCGGGAGAATGTAACGATGAAACAAACTCAAATCAAGATTGTATTCCTTGCGGTAATTGCCCTGTTTGCCGCCTTCGTTATTTTGGTTGTATCCCCTGCGGAGCAAGCCTTGGCAACGACTGCGGAATTTCAAAGCCCCCGCGAGTGCGCAGAGTGCCACAGTCAGGCAAACGGACTTTGGGAAGAGAGTCGGCACAGGGAATCCAATGTGAGCTGCGTGGTCTGCCACAAGCTTGACCAAACCGGCGGCGAACACCCGGAGACAGCCAAATACACAGTGGAAAGCGAAGAAACAACATGCCTGGTCTGCCATGCGGAAGTGGCGGGCGAAGACATTGCCGGGCAAATTCAAATCAGCAAACATGGACAGGTTGGCTTAACCTGTATCAGCTGTCATGAGCAGCATTCACAAGGTCTAAAACTTGCGCAAGGGTCGCGGACAGTCTGCGAGAACTGCCATAAAAAAGAAATGGAAGCGATGTTAACTTCCACCCACTTTGCGGCGGGATTGAGCTGCGTCAACTGCCACATGGGCGAAGATAAAAATCATACTTTGATTGTGGCGGTGCAAACTTGCGACGAGTGTCACACAAACTTGCATGAAGCCAACAGCCTGCTCAACGCGGGAATATCCATCCGCGTAATGGATAAGCCGGAAGCGATGGTTGAAATTACGCCAACCGAACACCCCCCGCAAGAAGAAGAAACCGCGCCGGTTTCAGGAGGGGTGAACATGCCGCCGTGGACGCTTGTCTTTGCGGGCATCATAATCGGCGCTGTGCTTTCGTGGGCGCTGGTCGGCAAAGACCCCGGCAAACCAAGCGACGAATAATGCCGCCATTCGACATCATTATGGAGGCTTGCGATGAATGAAATAAAAAAAGAACAGCCCGCAGCGGAAAGCCAAACCGCAT
>DAOTZP010000402.1:0-1610 GCA_034434265.1 Anaerolineales bacterium
CAAGCGCGTCTTTTCCACCCGCAGGCAGAGTCGCCGCCTCGATTCCTTCAAAGCGGAAGGATTTGACTCGCGGCTGGCATTGTCTGTGAACAAAATATTCCTGAAAGGCGAGTTCTCCTTCATCCGTTTCCACGATTGTGCGCACGGGAGAATCGCTCATTGGCAGAACGGTTTGCTTAACGCCCCATGCTTTGCAAAAATCCGCTGTGATTTGTGAAAGCGTTTGCCCTGCTTTTAGTCTGCGCGTGCGTTCAAGGTGCGTTGCAATATCCTGGTCGCCGAGGCGAAACCAACCTGGTCCGCCGAGTTTTTCTATATTGGCAATGGCGTTCCATGTTTCATTTGCCCGTCCCCAGCCTGTTTCGGGGTTGGCGAGCCCCGCCAGTGTGTAACAAACCGTATCAAGGTCGGGCGAGATGGATAAGCCGAGATGCTCAAAGTCATCACCGGTATTGACAATGATGGTTAAATCTTCGGGGGGGAGAATTTGGGCGAGTCCGTGCGCCATTTTTGCGCCGCCGACTCCGCCTGCAAGAGCCAGTATTTTCATAAGGTCGAAGGTTTATCAATTGGAAGATGGGAAGTTTTTTACAATTTCATGCAGCGGTTTTCGTTCTCTGGGCTGCGGTGTTTCGGCGGGGTAGCCAATGAGGAACATGGCTTGCGGCTCCCATGTGCCGGGAAGTTTCAACGCTTTTTGCACCGTTTCCTGCGCGAACATGGGGCTGCAAATCCACACGCCGCCGAGTCCTTCGGCGTGGGCGGCAAGTAATAACTGCAAGCCCGCATTGGCAACGGATTGGGTGGCGATGATGTATTCCGCTTTTTTGCGGCGGCGGTCGGGGTAGGCGTTCATTTCGCTCATGTCGAGGCTGAGAATCACCACGACAGGCGCGGAAGTCATCCGCCCGTAGGAACGCGCCGCGCGTTTTTCAATCTCATTCTGCGTCATGCCGTCGGCGTGCAGTTCTTTCTTAAAGGCTTCAACCATTGCGTTTGCAAAATTTTCCTGCGCCGATTTTTCAGTGAGCAGGAAAAACCTCCACGGCTGGCGGTGATGCGCGGACGGGGCAAATGCGGCGGTTTGCAGAATTTCGCTTAAAACCGAATCCGGCACCGCATCCGGTTTGAAGCGGCGAATGGAGCGGCGCGCGCGAAGAAAAGTGTGCAGGTTAATGGATGTCAAATTTAATTGGTTTGATTTTGAAGATGATTCGTTTTTGCCCCTCTTGGTATTTCCACGGGCTGCCGCGATATTTAAGCGAAAGCGCATTGATGTGTTCGTCCGCGCCTTCGCGGGTGTATTCGGCAACTTCGCCGCGAATTTGCAAATAGCGGTACGGGTCTTTTGGGTCTTGAATGACCATTGCCACTTTGGGACGCGCCTTCATGTTTTTGTCTTTTACGCGCCCTTCGTTGGTGTTGACGAGAATGTGCTTGTCATCCGTGTTGAACCAAATCGGCGTGACTTGCGGCGAGCCGTCCGCCATGCTGGTGGCGAGAAAGAGAAACGCTTTGGTTTCATCTTTGAGCAGGTCGAGATATTCTTCAGGGAAATTGTTCATAGTCACCTCAAATAGATGATACCCCGTTTATATTGGAGTTATATT
>DAOTZP010000403.1:0-3249 GCA_034434265.1 Anaerolineales bacterium
TCCGACTGCATCTTGCCTCCTGTTTATGAATAAGTGAAAGGAAAACCAAGTGAAGTGTACCACCCAATCACCCCCCCGCAATTTTGACCTTATACCCCATTCGGGCTAATTCCTCCGCGATGCGCTCGCGGTGTTCGCCTTGAATTTCAATTTCTCCGTCTTTGACCGTGCCGCCTGTGCCGCAAGCTTGCTTTAATTTTTTTGCCAGTTCTTTCAAATCTTCGTCCGATAAAACCAGTTTCTTGACGATGGTCACAACCTTTCCGCCGCGCCCTTTGGAATCGCGGTGCAGGTACGCGGTTTGCTCGCCGGGCGGAAGCGATTTAACCTTGCGCGCCGCTTCCCCGCCTTTGCGCAAATCGCCCTGCGTGGAAGACCAAACTGTGCGGGAATTGTTTTGAGACATGGCACACCTTTGGCTTAATCATACCGCAAGTCAGGTACAATCCACCCAAACTCTAATCTCCAATTCAAATTTCCAATCTCTAACATCAGGAGTTCCCATGTCCCTCATTCAAGAAAAAGCAAACCAAGCCGTTGAAATTCTCAAAGAACAAAATATAGATATGTGGCTGACCTTTGTGCGCGAGACCTCCGGCGTGCGCGACCCCGCGCTGGATTTTCTCATCGGCGAAGGCGACCTGACGTGGCAGTCCGCGCTCATCCTCACGCGGGATGGGAAAAAGATTGCCATCATCGGCAATTTGGAAAAGGAAGCCATTCAACGCCTGAATGTATTTGATGAAATCCTCGGCTACGACAAAGCCGTGAGCGGGCTGCTGCGCGAGACCATGCAGCGACTCAATCCGCAAACGATTGCGGTGAATACCGCGCGGGGTAACGTCCACGCCGACGGGCTGACTCATGCCATGTATGAGATTTTGCGCGAATATCTGGCAGGCACGCCCTATGCAGATAGACTCATCAGCGCCGAGCCGCTCATCTCCGCATTGCGCGGACGCAAGACCCCAGCCGAACAAGCGCGGGTGAAGAAAGCGATTGAAATCACTGAGGAAATTTTCAAAAAGACGTTTGACTTTATCCAAGTCGGCATGACCGAAATTGAAATCGCCGCGTATATGCACAAACTGGCGGAGGAATACAAAGTGGGGCTGGCATGGAGCAGGGAAAACTGCCCCGCTGTTAATTCGGGACCCAACTCCCCTGTTGGGCATAACGGTCCTACTGAAATTAAAGTCGAGCGCGGGCATCTCATTCACTTTGATTTTGGCGTGAAGTACGAAGGCTTTTGCTCGGACATTCAGCGGGTGTGCTATGCGCTGCGGGAAGGAGAAACAGAACCGCCCGTAGAAATTCAGCGCGGGTTTCTCACCATCCGCGCCGCCATTGAACAATCGCGTCAAGCCATGAAGCCCGGAGTCACAGGCAATTCAATTGACGTTATCGCGCGAAACATCGTCACCGAAGCGGGCTATCCCGAATATCCTTACGCGCTCGGTCATCAGCTGGGGCGCGTAGCGCATGACGGCGGCGCGCTGCTCGGTCCGCTTTGGGAAAAATACGGCGACCAGCCGAATCAAAAATTAGAGGTCGGGCAGATTTACACCATCGAGCCGGGCTTGGCGGTGAACGGTTACGGTTACATGGGACTGGAAGAAGATGTGTTCATTACGCAAAACGGCGCGGAATATTTTTACCCGCCGCAGAGTGAAGTTGTTTTGTTGAAAAGATGACGTAAGATTATTTGCCGCATGGCTTATGTCACTGGAAAGCGTGTGACTTGGCGCTATACTTTCATTTGTGAAATTTATCACCCAAAGGAATCCCCATGAACACAGAAGACCCGCGAATTCTTGAATTAAGAAAAATGCGCGCCAAAGCGCTGGAAGGCGGCGGCGCAGACCGGATTGCCAAGCAAAAAGCCAAAGGGAAGATGACCGCGCGCGAGCGCATCGAAGCGCTGCTCGACCCGGGCACATTTAACGAAATCGAGCCGTTTATCACCCACCAAGGCGATGAATTAAACCTGCTCAAAGAAAAATTCTACGGCGACGGCGTGATTACAGGCTACGGTCAAATCAACGGGCGAACGGTGTACTTATATTCACAGGATTTCACCATTTACGGCGGCACGCTGAGCGAAATGCAAAGCCACAAAATTTGCCGCGTGATGGATTTAGCCGTGCGCAACGGCGCGCCGTTTATTTCGCTCATCGATTCCGGCGGCGCGCGCATTCAAGAAGGCGTGCGCTCAATGGGCGGCTACGCTGAAATCTTCCGCCGCAACGCGCAATACTCCGGCGTTGTTCCGCAAATCAGCGTGATGCTCGGACCGTGCGCGGGCGGCGCGGCTTATTCCCCCGCCCTCACCGACCTCGTCATCATGGTGGAAAAACAATCGTTCATGTTTTTGACCGGACCCGAAGTGATTAAAGCCGTCACCGGCGAAGTGATAGACGCGGAATCGCTCGGCGGCGCGGATGTGCACAACAGCATCAGCGGCGTGGCGCATTTGAGCGTGCCAAGCGAGCAAGCCGCGCTGGATATGGTTCGGCATTTCCTCTCCTATCTCCCGTCGAACAATGTCGAAAACCCGCCGTACACCCCGCCCGTAGATTCACCAGCGCGGATGGATGACTCGCTCAACAGCATCATCCCGCTCGACCCTGCCGAGCCTTACGTCATGCATCAGGTCATCGAAAAAATTGTGGATGCAAACTCCTTCCTCGAAATTCAACCGAACTGGGCGCGGAATGCCATCGTCGGGCTGGCGCGAATCGGAGGTCACAGCGTGGGCATTGTCGGGCAGGAACCGGCGATTATGGCGGGCGTGATTGATATTGACGCCGCGGATAAAATGACGCGCTTTGTCAGAATGTGCGATTGCTTCAACATTCCATTGGTGACCTTTGTCGACTCGCCGGGGTTTCTTCCCGGCATTGCGCAGGAACACGGCGGCATCATTCGTCACGGCGCGAAACTTTTATATGCCTACTCCGAAGCGACCGTGCCAAAAATTTGCATCATCACGCGCAAGGCGTATGGCGGCGCGTATGTGGTCATGTCCAGCAAATATCTTGGCACCGATGTCACTTACGCGTGGCCCTCGGCGGAGATTGCCGTGCTGGGCGCGGAAGGCGCGGCAAATATTTTGTTCAAAAAGCAAATTGAAAGCGCCGCCGACCCCGCCGCCGAGCGCAAAAAACTCGCAGACGAATACCGTGCCAAATTCAACAACCCCTACTACGCCGCCTCCACCGGCTATGTGGATGACATCATCGAACCGCG
>DAOTZP010000404.1:0-5290 GCA_034434265.1 Anaerolineales bacterium
TATAGTTTTCAAACACTTGATTAAGACACCATCGAATGAATGACAAATGTCACTTGAAGGCGTAAAGCCTGCGTGCTACGGTAAAGATAAGAACAAAAGAAAGGAGAAGCAAATGAACACAAAAATTCTGGTCCCGTTGGATGGCACGCCCCTTTCAGAAGAGGCTCTTGCTTACGCCCGGGAAATCGCCAAAAAAGATGGCGCGGAAATTTTCATTTTGCGCGTTCCTGAACACATTAAACCCAAATATCCCGTTCATGCCTATGTAGAATCAATGCGCGCGCAGGAAGAAGCGGAAAAAGCAGCCAAAGCGTATGTGGATGAAAAAATCTCCATGCTCAAAAAGGAAAACATCCAAGCGCAGGGAATGACCCGCTCAGGTCCCGTGATAGAGACCATCCTGTCCACCGCAGAAGAAATCAAGGCGGATATGATTGCCATGTCCACTCATGGGCGGAAGGGGCTTGAACATCTGCTGAAAGGCAGCGTAGCGGAAAAAATCGTTCAAAACGCGCATATACCGGTGACTGTGATTCATCTCAATTGATTGCGGCGCAGCTTGGCATAACTGAAAAATTTTTGCTTGCTTGATTTTTACCGCAGAGCGCGGAGAAACTCATTAAGAACTCTACGAACCCGGCATCTCTGCGGTTCAAAACAGGCGAAATCGCTATTCGTTTTGAAGGCGGCAGGTTGCGTTAAGTTAACAAAAGATGGGATACTTAAAGTATCCCATCTTTTGTTGCCCAAAAGCAAGGGCGCTGCTTTGCCGTATAACAAACGAAAGAATCAAAAAAACAAATTTGCAAGACGCAAACACGAATTAATGTTTCAATTCGTGTTCGGCGGAAATCATAAGCGCAATTTCTTCTTCGGGAGCCTGCGCCACCAGATGATGTCTGCTGTACAGCCAGTAATACACATACATCAAGGCGACAAAAATAACAGTACCCCAAACGCCCGGGCGATTTTCGGGGATTGCAAAGGTGGCAACCAAAGAGAAAATGGACAAAACCGTCCCAACCCACGCGCCTGCTTCGCCAAGCGGGCTTTTATAAGGACGGGGAAGGTCGGGGCGTTTGCGCGCCAAAGCGATGTAAGAAATCATGACAAGCGCGTAAGAAATCACCGCGCCAAAAACCGCCATCGTTAAAAGCGCCGAGCCGACAACCGTATCGCCAAAGGCGTCCAATACAAGCGCAATCCCAAAGCCCAGCACCGCGCCAAGAATTAAGGCAATGTGCGGGGTTTTTTGCGCGCTGGTGATTGAAATCCAGCGGGGAATGTACCCGGCGCGGGATTGCGCGAACAGCACGCGCCCGTAAGCATAGATGATGGAATGGAAGCTGGCAATCAAGCCGGTGAGGGCAATCAAGGTCAGCACAACGCGCGTGGCGCCTGAACCAAAAATCGCCTGGAAGCCAACATCAAGAGGCGCGCCCGATTCGCCGATTTCCAGCGCGCCGCCCCCCACGCCGGAGTTGAGTACAAGGGTGAAGACAGATAAAGCAAGGAGGGTGATAATTCCCCAAATGAGCGCGCGCGGCATATCGTTGACCACGTCATGCGCTTCTTCGGCTGCCAGAGGAAGCTGTTCGATGGCAAGGTAAAACCAGATGGCAAACGGAACGGCAGCAAAGACCCCATACCATCCTTTGGGCAGAAAAGTGGTTTGTCCCGGGTCGGGGGGAATGTTGAATACCTTGTCCCAGCTAAACGCGCCAGAGACAATTGCCCCAACATAGAACACAACGAGAATTGCCATTGCCGCAATGGTAATGCCAAGGGCAACTTTCAAGGTCAACTCGGTGCCGTAAATGTTGATGCCGACAAAGACAGCATAAAAAATCAACCACCAAACCCATTGGGGAACGCCGGGGATGAGCGCGTCCATATACCCGCCAATTCCCACAACAATCACAGCGGGAGTGAGGACATATTCCACAATATCCGTAACGCCGTTAAGATAAGCAAGACCGGGACCAAAAGCGTTGCGGGTAAAGGAATAGAAACCTCCCGCGTGGGGGAGCGCGGTGGAAAGCTCCGTAATGCTCAACACCATGCAAACGTACATCACAGCAACAAAAAAAGTGGCGATTAACAACCCGCCAAAACCACCGGCGGCCAAGCCAAAGTTCCAGCCAAAGAAATCCCCTGAAATGACGGCGCCAACACCCAAACCCCATAATAAAACCCATGTGGCTTTTTTGGAAAGCTGACGTTTTTCCAAATAGTCGCTGGGAACGTCTTCGTACTTAACGCCCTTAACTTTATCTCGTTTGTCAGACATGATATTTTCTCTCCTCGTATTATGGTTTAATTTTCTACTTTCACCAGACAGGGACGAAAAACATGCGAGGCGGTATTCTGCTCCTTTCCATTTGTTATAACTGCAAAGCAGGGTATATTATAAAACAACAGCCATGAGCAAAAGTTGCGCAAACGCAATTCAATAAATGTCTGTTTTGACAACCTTGCGCTTTATTTTCGGTTATTTTTTCATTTCGACGAGCCTTGTCTCGAACAAATGTGAGAGAGCAAGCGAGGAGAAAGCTTTTGTCTGCTACAATTTCAATATGACCAATGAATTTTTGGATGTGATAAGCGAAACAGATGAAGTCATCTTCCGGGAAACCCGCGCGCGCGTTCACCAGCTGGGGTTGTGGCATCGCGGCGTTCATGTGCTTCTTTTCACGGCGGATGGGAGAATGCTCGTTCAAAAACGAAGCGCAAGCCGCGCCCAATCGCCATCCTTGCTGGATTGCTCCGTCTCGGAACATGTGCAGGCAGGGGAAAGTTACGCCGAAGCCGCAGTTCGGGGATTGAGGGAAGAATTGGGATTGGAAAACATCGCGCTGAAAAAAGCCGCCAAATTCCGCATGAATTACGGAGTCAACGACAACGAAATCAGCGAATTATATGAGGGGGAGGTTCATCCCGGCGCAGTTCGGTTTGACCATGAAGAAATTGATTCAATCCAATATTTAAGCATGGATGAACTGAAAGAGATTCTGCAAAGCCAGCCGTTTCGCTTGTGCGGATGGTTTGTGGAAATTTTGAATTTGCGCCTGTATGGAAAAGGAAAAATGCAAATACTGGATTAGGCGTATAATAAAAGCATCCTGATAAAAAGGCGGCAACTATAATGAATGAAATATTCCTCGAAGCCATCAAACAAGGCGACCTTGAAAAAGTAAGCGCGCTGATTCAAGAAACGCCAAGCCTGATTCATGAAAAAGAAAATGGATTAAGCCCGATTATGCTGGCGGCATATTACAACCAGCCGGAGGTGGCGGATTTTTTGGCTGAAAAAGCCGGAAACTTAAGCATTTTTGAAGCCGCAATTACAGGGAAAATAAATCAATTAATACTGCTGCTGGCGCGCGACCATTTGCTGGTGAACGCTTATTCACCAGACGGTTTTCAGCCGCTTGGGCTGGCTTGTTTTTTCGGGCAATATCAAGCCGCTGAATTCTTAATCAAAGCCGGAGCGTCCATTAACTCGCCCTCGCATAATGAGTTAAGCGCCACGCCTTTGCAATCGGCGGTGGCTGCCAACCACGAAAAAATTGTCGAACTTCTTTTGGATTACGAAGCCGACCCCAACGTCCGCTCGCAGGGAGGTTACACCCCGCTGCACACCGCCGCGCAAAACGGCAATTCGCACATCATCCGCACGCTGTTGTTTAATGGCGCAAGTTTGGACAGCAGAAGCGCGGACGGCAAACTTCCCATTGATATGGCGCTTGAAGCGGGAAATCACGAAGCCGCCGGATTGCTTAAAGAAGGAATCACAAGGCGGTTTCGCATTAGAAAGCCAAAAGAAAAAAAATAAGCGAAACCTTTCCAAGCGCAGAAACGTATATCGCTGTATTGGAAAGTTTTTATGCAGAAAGGAGAACTTATGAAAACCAAATATAAAATCTTGGCAACTTTCGTTCTGATTGCCATTCTCGCGCTCGCTTTTTCCGCGCCCGCGCAGGCGTTTGACGGAAGAAATGGAGAAAAAATCACCATCGCCGCAGATGAAGTGGTGGAAGGCGATTTATACGTCAACGCCGGGCAGCTTATTATGGATGGCGCTATCAAAGGCGATTTGGTTGCGGCGGGCAGCATTCTGTTCATTAATGGCACGGTGGAAGGGGATGTGATTGCCGCCGGGCAGAGCGTCATCATCAATGGAAAAGTCGAGGATGACGTCCGCATGGCGGGCGCGGTGTTATACATCGGCGAAAACGCAGCCATCGGCAGCGACGTTATCGCCGCAGGCGCCAGCATCGAAGCGCAAGAAGGCAGCAGCATACAAGGCGAGCTGGTGGCAGCCGCAGCGCAAATTTTGCTTGCGGGCAATATCTCCGGGGATGTGCAAGCAGGCGCAGGGGCGCTGGAACTGCGCGGTCAATTCGGCGGCGATGTTCACGCCGAAGTCGGAGACCCGGAGCAAGACGGCGGCGGACCTCCAATGTCCACTTTCTTTGACCCCGCTACATTTGGCGTTTCCGTGCCAAATATAGTCCCGGGTTTCACCGTTTCAGAAAACGCAAAAATCAAAGGCAACCTTGAATACACTCAATCGCGCGACGTGAATATCCCAAGCAATGTCGTCGGCGGAAGCATTAAGCGAAACGAACCGGTCATTGACTTGGAAGATATGGAAGCAAAACCCACGCCAGAGGAAATTGCAATACAATGGACACTCGACCTGCTGCGAACCATTGTCACGCTTGCGTTATTCGGGCTGCTGCTCGGCTGGCTTGCCCCAGCATTCAGCGCGGCGTTGATGGAAAAAATACAATCGCGCGCCGCCGCCAGCTTGGGATGGGGATTTGTGGCATACGCCGCGTTTTTCTTTTCCATCCTTCTCATTCTCATTGTGATGATATTTGGCGCAATCTTCTTTGGCGCGCTCACCCTCAACGGCATCAGCGGCACAATTGTGTGGGTTGGCATCCTCGCCTTGCTGGCATTAATCATCGGCTTTATACTGGCTGTGGCATTTGTCAGCAAAATCATCACCGCATGGCTGGGAGGCAGGCTGCTCTTAAACCGCCTCAACCCCAGCCTTGCACAAAAAAAATTCGCCCCCTTGATTTTAGGCGTCGTGCTGCTTGCAATACTCATGGCGCTTCCCTTTATCGGCTGGATATTTAGCGCGCTGGCAGTCTTAAGTGGATTGGGCGCAATCTGGCTGTGGGGCAGCGACCTGTGGCAGGCAAGAAAAGCAGCAACACAAGCGGTGCAAATATAATAATTTAACCCAAGTTGCTACCCTTGCTTAATTTTTTACCGC
>DAOTZP010000405.1:0-4443 GCA_034434265.1 Anaerolineales bacterium
CAGGATATTTTCTACGAGCGCGGCGATGTGCTGACCATTTCAATTCACGGCGACCCGGATTTTGAATATCCCCACTATATTGGGTTTGAAGATGAAACCGGCAGCGGAGCGGGCGCGGGCTTTCACAAAAACTTTCCCCTGCCGTCGGGGACGGATGACTCAACCTACCTTGACGCGCTGCAACAGGCGCTTGCGCTCATTCGCAATTTTTCTGCGGAATATCTGACGCTTTCAGCAGGCATGGATACATTTCAAAACGACCCGCTGGGAACATTCAAAATTACAAGGGAAGCGTTTGCAGAAATAGGAAAGCGGATTGCCGCATTAAACATCCCAACGGCAATCATCATGGAAGGCGGCTATGCCAATGCGGCGCTTGGTGAAAATATTTGCGCGCTGCTGGAACCATTCGCCGCGCGGCAGGGGGAAGCCTAATCCACCGATTTTGGAAAAGTGATTGTAAAAGTCGTTCCCTGCTGCGGGTGTGATTGAACGGTAATCTTCCCTCTTAAATCGTTCGCAACAATATTCTTGACAATCGAAAGCCCCAACCCCGTTCCGCCAATGGATTTGCCGGTGGTAAAGAACGGCTCGAAAATATGCGGCTGGTCTTCAACCGCAATGCCTTTGCCGCTGTCCGAAACGGTCAAAATATAATGCTCGTCTTTGTCAAGCGACAAAGCGACTTTTGCCGTGCCGCCCATGCCGTTTGGGTAGGCATAACGCTCCACATTGGTGAGCAAATTAATCAACACTTGCGAAAGCAGGCCGCGGTAGCCAAACCATTTCTTCCCGCTTGCGGCAAGGGAGTGTTCAAACTTAACAATCACTTTGCTGCGTTTCAAATTAACGGAAATCAGTTCTATGCTTTCTTCAATCACTTCAACAATATCACAAACGGCTTTTTGGTCCGCGAGCTGACTGGCGGATAAATTCTTAAAATTATGCATCAAATGGTCGGCGCGTTCCACACTGCGGCGCATTAATTCAAGCGATTCGGCTATTTCGGCGGCGCGCTGCGCGGTTAACTCCGGCGGTGCGGTGGCAAGGTCGCGCGCCATTAAGTTCACGGCGGTATTAATCACCGCAAGCGGGGTATTAATTTCATGCGCCAAGCCAGCGGACATTTGGGTAAGCGCGCGCAGTTTTTCCGCCTCAATTTGTGAAGCCATCATACGATATTGCATAATTTCACGAAAAGCGCGTTCGCTTGCAATGCGCGCCTGCTGGTCCACTTCCGCGAAAAATGACAATGTTTGCTCCGGGGTCATCTGCGCCAGCAAAGCGTACAAAGCCGGGGTCCCAAAGACCGCCACTGTGCAGGGAGAAGCGCAGGCTGCGGTCACGCGCGCGGGAACGCCGCGCAGCATGGCAATTTCGCCAATCAGGCTGCCGCGGTACACTTCCCCAAGAGGGTACACATGCCCGCTGGTGTCGTTAATTTCCAGTTTTACGCTGCCATCCAACAAAATGCAAAAAGAGTCAAAAATTTCCCCTTGACGAAACAAAACCTCGTTTGGAGCGCGTGAAATAAAATGCGTCAACGAAGCGACTTCCTGACACTGTTCGGGCGATAGGAAGGAAAACAAAGGAAGTTTTCGTAAACTCTCAACTTGCAGGAACTGTTCGTGGGTCATCTTAATTACGTTGAGCATCAATCACCATCCGTTTTTCAACGGAGGGATTGTATATCGTTTCTATCATAAAAGATAAATTGCAATTGTATTAACAGACTCACGCGCCAATCGTTTCCCGTAAAGCGTCATAACTGGCGGGAATGACCTTTGGCGCGGAAAATGACTCCGCGATAATGGCGGGGTCTTTCATGCCGTGACCGGTACACACAATGACAACCCGCTTCCCGCGCGCATCAAACCTCCCGCCAGCCGATTCTGCAATCAAGCCTGCCAGCCCCGCAGCCGATGCCGGCTCCACCCACACGCCTTCCGATGCGAGAATACGCTGCGCGGCGAGAATCTGCTCATCGGAAACAGCGATAATTTTACCCTGAGATTGCTGCGCGGCTTCGAGGGCTTGTTCTCCTCTGGCGGGTTTGCCAATCCGAATGGCGGTGGCAATGGTTTCCGGCTTTTCCACAGGGTGTCCAAGCACAAGCGGAGCGGCGCCAGCCGCCTGCACGCCGAGAATCTTTGGCAAACCTTTTTGATATTGCTTAAACCCCGCCCAATAGGAAGTGATGTTTCCCGCGTTGCCGACGGGCAGGCACAACCAATCCGGCGCGGATTTGAGCGTATCGCAAATTTCAAACGCGGATGTTTTTTGACCTTCAACGCGAAACGGGTTGATGGAGTTGACCAGCGCAATCGGCGTTTTTTGCGTAATCTCCACAACGAGCGAAAGCGCGTCGTCAAACGAGCCTTGAATTTGAATCACCTCCGCGCCATAGGCAATTGCCCCGGCAAGTTTGCCTGCCGCCACCTTGCCTTCCGGAATCAATACAATGGAACGCAGCCCCGCCCGCGCCGCATAAGCCGCTGCGGATGCGGCGGTGTTGCCCGTTGAAGCGCAAATGACGGTTTTTGCGCCGCGCCCCACAGCCTCGCTGATGGCGGCGGTCATGCCCCGGTCTTTGAAAGAGCCGGTGGGATTCAACCCTTCAAACTTGATGAATAACCCGCAGCCAAATTCCGCGCTCAAGCGCGGCATGGGAATTAAAGGCGTATTGCCTTCAAGCAGCGAAACAATTTGCGTATGCGCGGGCAGGTTCAACAAATGCCCGTAGCGGTGAAGCAAGCCTTGATACGTCATGGAAACTCCAAAATAAAGAATGGCGGATTATACGCAAGGGTATTATATAATATCGCCATGATAAAAATCCGCGTCCCTGCCACTTCTGCAAATTTAGGTCCCGGCTTTGATTGCATGGGAATGGCATTAAACATTTGGAATGAAATCACTTTTGAGCCTGCTGAAAAATTAATTTATCACGCCGCCGGTGAAGGCGCGGAAAAACTCAACAAAGGCGTAAAAAACCTGCTGACAAAAGCATACGCGCATTTGCACGAAGTTTGCGGAAAAGAATTCAAAGGCGTGAAAATTTCAGCGGACAACAACATCATGATGAGCAGCGGGCTTGGCTCAAGCGCGGCGGCAATTGTGGCGGGCTTGGTCGGCGCCAATGAAATGCTTGGCAAACCGTTAAGTGAATCTGAAATTTTAAGTTTGGGAAGCAAAATGGAAGGTCACCCGGATAACATCGCGCCCGCTTTATTTGGCGGGTTGGTCGTCTCGGTGGTTTCTGAGGAAGAAATCATCTTTCGCAGGTATGAGATTCCCGCATGGACGATTGTAATTATCAAGCCGGAAGTGGAATGGCTGACCAAAACAGCGCGGGCTGTTTTACCCAAATCCATCTCGCGGACCGATGCAATTTACAACATCGGGCGGGGCGTATTGGTCGCAGACGCCTTGCGAAGCGGCGATTTGGAATTGCTGCAAAAAACAATGGATGACCGCATTCACCAGCCATACCGTTTGAAGCACATCACCGGCGGAATGGCCGCATATAAAACGGCAAAAAAATTCGGCGCGGCGGCGCTTTCCGGTGCAGGACCTTCCATTATTACGTTTGTCGAGCCAAATCAAGCGGAAAAAGCAAAACGCGAGATTCTCGCAAAATTTGCAGAACAAGGGATAGAAGCCCGCGGCGCGATAACAACACCAAGCATAGACGGGGTAAAAGCCGCTTAATACCTTCCTCTGTTCAACACAACTTCCGCGTTGGGCAGCTCGCTCTCTCTTGCGGGGAAGACTTGCACAGCGCACGCTTTGAACTCGGGGATTTTCGCCTGCGGGTCGAGCGCATCATTCGTCAGCAGATTCGCTGCCGCTTCGTGAAAGTGCCACGGGAGGAAGACCACGCCAATTGTGGTTTTCTCCGTCACCATGGCGCGGACAACAATCTCGCCGCGGCGGCTTTTCACCTTCACCGCGTCGCCGTCTTTGATGCCGTGAATATCCGCGTCGGCGGGGTGAATCTCTACCCGCGCTTCGGGATAAATTTCGTTCAACGCGGAGTTGCGCGTCATCGTTCCGCCGTGCCAGTGTTCCAGCAGCCGGCCCGTCGTTAAGATAAATGGATACTCATCATCGGGTTCTTCGCGCACGGGAACATAATTAAGCGCGTGAAATTTGCCGCGCCCGCGCGGGAATGATTCTGTAAACAAAGTCGGCGTGCCGGGATGTTCCAGCGTCGGAACGGGATAAATCAAGCCAACTTTATCAATGCGCTCATAGGTGATTCCCGCATAGTCTGAATTGACGCCCGCCATCTCGCGCAGGATTTCCTCCGGGTGGGCATAATCCCAGCCTGCGGATTTTTCACGCCCCAACCGCGCCTCAATCCGCTTTGCCAAATCGCACACAATTTGCCAATCGGGTCTTGACTTCCCCCGCGGCGGATGCGCCGCGCGGACCCGCTGC
>DAOTZP010000406.1:0-7538 GCA_034434265.1 Anaerolineales bacterium
GGGCAGCTGTTCAAACGTTGCGTCGCCGTATTCCCCACACACGTGGGGATGAACCGTCAACAGGAGAAACGCTTTTGATTTTTCCGTCGTATTCCCCACACACGTGGGGATGAACCGATGGGACGTGGACGTCACTTGCAGATAGCGGCGTATTCCCCACACACGTGGGGATGAACCGCAATGCGGTTTTGATTGTAGGAAATTGAAACAAACAAACACATCCCCCATGCGAGTTTTTTTTACGCTTTGCCTGTCTCTTTTTTCAGGCGTTCTTCCGCAATCTTGCAGTACTCATCGCTGATTTCAATGCCAAGATAATTCCGCCCGTTTTGCTTTGCCTGCACGCAGGTTGTTCCGCTGCCGCACATTGGGTCCAGCACAATATCGCCGCGTTCTGAAAAACACAAAATCAAATCGCTTGCCAGTTTATCGGGATATGTGGCGGGGTGCAGCAATTTCAACTTGTTTCCTTCCGTATTGCTGGTGGAATACTGCCAGACTGTTCCGCGGCATTTCATGGGATTGACTTGCTTCTTCTCAATAATTTTGAACCCGCCATTCGTCAGCCTGTCCGTGCCGGAATACGTTCTGCCCGCGTGTTTGCTTGGCACCATCAAATGTTCCTTGTGAAATGATTTTGGCTTTGCGCCTTTGAAAAAAATCAAAATATATTCATGGTCCACACGAAAACGTTGCTTCCACCACGCGCCCGGGTTGCCGTCGCGTTTGTAGATGACCGTTTCAAACAACTTCCAGCCCGCAGTATCCACCCAGCCAACCGCGAGCCGAAACGAGGTGAGCGATTTTGCGAAGCGCTTGGTCCCATCCCCAATGACCACTGCCGCGACGCCGCCGTCCCTGGTCACGCGGAAGATTTCCCTGCCCAGCGCGATAAAATCGAACGTCCAATTTTTTTTATAATCGCGGATTCCATCATAGGGCGGAGAGAATACCGTCAGGTCAACCGATTCTTCGGGCAGGCTTTTTAGCGCGTCGAGGCAATCGGCGTGGATGATTTGATTCAACTTCATTTACCATCTATCCCAATGCGCAACTTCATCCAAAGATTTGCGCCCGCCTTTTTTGGGCGTGGCGGATAACCTCTCTTCCTCTGCAGGATAGCCAAATGAAAGCGCCACGCGCAAATGCCACTCGGCAGGGAAGCCCAAAATTTCGCGCGCTTTTTCAAATTCATAAATGGAAGCGGGGCAGGAGCCAACGCCCAATTCCCATGCGGCGAGCTGCATGAAGGCGGCGGCTTGACCCGCGTCAAACATGGTTTGAAATTTTTGCATCGGGTCGGGCGTTAAGATGGCGACACATAATGACGCGCCTGCGATATGTCCCGCCCACTCGCCGCATTGGGAGAGTTCCCGCAAAATGGATTTATCACGGATGGCAATGAACTGCCACGCCTGCATATTCTTTGAAGATTGCGACCTGCGTCCTGCGTTGAGAATGGCGCGAATGACATCATCGGGCAGCGGTTTATCTTGAAATTTTCTCACCGCGCGTTTCATGCGAATAGCGTCAGATACGTTCATGCAAACCTCCGTTGTCTTTGTTACTCTCTGTTCATAATCCCGTTTTGCAATGCGAACTTGACCAGCATGGCGCGGCTGCGCAGTCCCAGTTTTTCCATGCCGCGCGCGCGATAGGTCTCGACGGTTTTGGCGCTTAAGTTCAACGCCGCCGCAATCTCCGCGCTGGTGTGACCCGCCGCCACCATTTTCAAAACTTCTTTTTCGCGCTCGCTTAAACTATCCCACAAATTTTCCCCGGCGGAGCGGTTGGATTCGGGCAGCATATCTTCCAGCAGGGCGCGCGTCATCGAAGGGTGGACGTACACTTCGCCGCGCAAGACCGCGCGCATGGCGGAAAGCAGTTCCGCGTCCGCCGCTTTTTTCAGCACATATCCGTGCGCGCCCTGCCGCAGCGCCTGACGAAGATATTGCGGGTCGTCGTGCATGGTGAGGATGAGAATCTTCGCGGCGGGGGAGATTTTTCGCAGCGCGGGCAGAGAATCCAACCCGCTGAGCGCGGGCATGTTTAAGTCGAGCAGAATCAAATCGGGATGCAGTTTTTCCGCGAGGGCGAGCGTTTCCGTTCCGCTGGCGGCTTCGCCCGCCACCTCGAATTCTTTTTCGCTGGTCAGCAGCAGACGCAGACCGGCGCGCAAAACGGCGTGGTCGTCGGCGATTAAAACGCGCGGAGGGTGATTCATGCGACCTCGCTTAAGACGGGAATTTCGATAAAGACGCCTGTGCCGCGCCCTTGCTCCGATTCAATGGTCACGCTTCCGCGCAAAAGTTCGGCGCGCTCGCGCATGCCCAGCAGACCGAGATGCCTTTCGCCGCGATGGGCGCGGGTGTCGAACCCGACGCCGTCGTCTTCGATAATGGCGCGGACGGTGTCGCCGTGTCTCTCAATCAGGATACTGGCGGAATGTGCCTTCGCATGGCGGGCGATGTTGGTCAGCGCTTCCTGCACAATGCGATAGAGCGCGGTTTCAATTTCGCTTGGCAAACGTTCTTGTAAATGAATCGCAACGTCCACAGGGATTTTATAACGCGCCTGCCATTCGTGGACCAGTCGTTCCAGCGCGGCGGACAATCCCAAATCGTCCAGAACGCGGGGGCGCAATCGCATGGAAAGGTCGTGGACTTCGTCCAGCGTTTTGGAAGCGACTTCGCGCAGGTTGGTGGCTTTGAAACGGGCGGCGCATTGCGCGCAGTTGGTTTCCATCATCCGCAAGCCGACAATGAGCGAGGTGAGGTTTTGGGAGGTGGAGTCGTGCAGCTCGCGGGCAATACGGCGGCGTTCATCCTCCTGCGTGGCGATGACCTTTTCCATCAATTGACGGCGCAGGCTTTCGCGCTCTTTGCGTACCTCGTCGGCGCTTGCCAGGTCTTCGGTCATCGCGTTGAAGGCGGCTGCCAGCTCGCCCAGCTCGTCCTTTGCCCAGGGGCGCAGCCGCGCGGAAAAATCCCCCTTGGCGACGGATTGAGTCGCGCCCACCAATTCTTGAATCGGGCGGGTAAGTACCCACGTCAAAAAGATGGCGACGACAACCCCCGTCAGCGACACGGCAAGGATGGTGAGGATGAGTTGCGCCGTCAAAGCGGAAAGCGCGTTTTTCATGGAGGCGTCGGAGAGTCCCACCCGCGCCGTGCCAACCTGCCCTTCGAGAATCGGCACGGCGGTATCCCACACCAAACCTTCGTCCGTTTGAATCAAAACCGTGTGATGATGGTCATGCGCGTCGGACGGGTTGAGCGCGGCTAATTCCAGCGGAAAACCGCCGTTGAAGGTGTGCGCGATGACCTGCCCGTGTTTGTCCACGATAAAAGCGTAGCGGACGTTGGCGTTGTTGGCGAGGGTTTCTTCCAATAAATCATGCAGGGACAGCAAATCGTTGAGCAAAATGGGGTCGGTGGCGCGGGCGGCAAGGTCGCGCGCGACGGAGACGCTTTGCTCTTCGAGCTGCGCGGTCATGGTTTGAGTCAGCGCGTAACGCGCCTGAGCCGTCACGCCCGCGCCGAGCAGGATGATGAATCCCAGCACGATGCCGAGAATCTTCGTGCGGACGCTGACCGCGCTGATGATATTCCAAAACCGTTCGGAGAGTTGCTTTAACATCAAGGGGTGACGGGCAGGGGAATTTCCAGCAGCAGTCCGCGCACGCTGTCGTAGGCTTGGTCTTCGATGGGGACGAAGCGCTCCACGCCCATTGCGGCGAGCGCGTCGCGCGCGTTGGGGTCGGCGCTCATATTCAGCAGCAGGGATTGAATCTCCATTCGGACTTGCGGGCGGGTGAACGGGCTGACCACGACGGGCGGAATCCCAAAATCGGGCGAAACGTGAATGACGCGGATTTTATCCTTTAACGCGGGGTCGCGCGCGAGGGCGAATTGCAGCACAAGCGAATCCACCGCCGCGCCGTCCGCCACTTTGCTTGCCACCGCGCGGATGGCTTCGTCGTGACTGTAGGTGAAAAAGACGCGCGAGAAGAATTCCTCCGGCGTAAAGCCGAGGTCGCGCACCATCGAGGTCGGGTACACGCGCCCGCTTAATGAAATCGGGTCGGTGAAGGCGAAGACCTTTCCGCGCAGGTCTTTCATGCTTTGCGCGGGGCTGTCGGCGGGGACAATCAACATCGAGTTATACACGACTTTGCCGTCCACTTGTGGCGCGGCGAGCAATTCCATGCCGAAGGTGTCGTGACCTTCCACATAGGCGCTGGTGCAGACGAAGGCGACGTCCACTTCGCCGTGTTCGATGAGGTCGTTGATTTCAAGGTAAGTGCGGCGCTGGACGAGCTCCACGGGGCGGTTGAGTTTTTCTTCGACGTATTCGATGAAGGGCGAGTAGGATTCGAGCGTGCCTTTGGGCGAAATCACCGCCGCCACCGCCAGCCGCAGCGGAACGGATTCGTAACCGGCGGGCGTAGGCAGGGGCTGAAGGTCCGATAAATCCACCTTGCCTGCGGGCTGCGTATTTGGCGCGGCGGCGCAGGCGGAGAGAAGAAACGATAAGAGGAGGAGAATTTTTTTCATGGGTTTTTGTAGAGCAAGTCTCTGACTTGCTTGACTGCCGCAAACCAAAGACGCCGTAGAGCAAGTCTCTGACTTGCTTGACTGCTGCAAACCAGAGATGCCGTAGAGCAAGTCTCCGACTTGCTTGACTGCCGCAAACCAGAGATGCCGTAGGGCAAGTCTCCGACTTGCAAGATTGCCGCAAATCTTTGATTTGCGCCACAGGATTTGCGCCATGCGGTCTTATTTTACAAAATTGAACCAGAACGCGCAAACCGCGATGGCGAGAATCGCTCCCAGCGCGCGGCGGACTCCCGCGCCCGAAAGTTTCACCGCGCCAAGTTGACCGCCAATCAATGCGCCAAGCAATCCCACCGCCAGCAGAGGCAGACCAAATTCGCCAAATTCAAATGCGCCGCTGTTGTATCTGCCTATCAAGCCGCTGACCGAGTTAATGGCGATGAATCCGCCCGCCGAGGCGGCGGCTTGTTTGGAATCGCCCCACTGCGCGAGAATAATCAACGGGGAGAGGAAGATTCCTCCCCCGATTCCAATCATGCCGGAGAGCAGCCCAATGAGCGCGCCGCTGAACAGCGCCGCCCATAGCGGAATCGGGCGCGGAGTCCAGCCCGCTTTTTCGCTCAGGACGGGGAAGAACGTCATGCGGACGGCAAGATAGGTGAGGACAATGTAAAGAAGCGTTGTGTATGTCTGCTCGGAAAGTTTGAACGTTCCGCCGAGAAACGCCGCAGGGATGGAGGTAATCAAAAATGGAACGAGCAGTTTGGGGCGGAAGTATCCCGCGCGGAAGTAATTTGCGAATGAGATGGAGGAGACGAAAATATTCAGCGTCAGCGACGTGGTGGACATGACGTTGGCGGGAATGTCGAAGAAGCTCATCGCCAGCAGGTAGCCGGAAGCGCCGCCAAAGCCCGCGCTGGAATAAACGACGGCAATGAGAAAGACTGCGAGGGCAAGCAGGCTCATGCCGTCACCTTTTGGTAGAGGGGCAGCGAGACGGGAAGTTGATAGTAGGATGAACCGGCGCAGGCGCGGCAGAGAGTCGAGCCTTGCCGTTTGACTTCGCGCTCGTTCATAATTTCTTCTCCGCATATGTCGCAATTTACGCGCACGCCCGGGCGGGAAATGAGGTCTTTGACGGGCGTGGTCAAATGCACTTCTGTTGCGGCGAGCATTTCCTCGTCGGGCATGATTTGGTAGGCTTTCATCTGCGCGAAGTAACGGCGCGATTCTTCGGGGGCGTAGGCGTAGGCGCGTTGGCGGACGTCGAGAACGGGCGCGACTCTCACTGCGCGTTCGGTTTGCGTGTCAATGAAAGTTGCGGCAACTTTTCCGTAATCTTCCACGCCCAGAGTGCGGTGACCGACGGTGCAGTCGGTGGCGGCGGTGACGCCATCGGCAAAGCAGCCGTCCGCTTCGACAATCACCAGCAGGCGTTTTTTGTCGGGCGGGGAATCGAAGCCGAGCAGTTTCATGCCGTACAATCCGATGCGGACGCCGAGAATCTGGCGCGGGCAGAGATGGGAATGGTCGCGGGAGGATTTTTCGAGGAGAGGTTGGAGGTTCATGGAGAGTTCCTGTTTGCAGTTATCAGTTATCAGTTATCAGTCATCAGTCATCAGTTTTCAGTTATCAGCTCCGCTCGCTCGGCAAACAAAAGCGCCGTTTCCATAGAAAGGAGACGGCGCAAAGCAAGCAAGGCGGACTATGCCTGGTCTCCTTTCCAAACACGGGGGATAAAAGCGTTTCCACTTTTACCTGGCAACGCAAGTCGGAGACTTGCGCTACGGTCCTGGCGCCATGTAACGCAATTTTGCGGTACTACAGGCGGTCAGACTTCGGAGTTGTGATTAGTGTAGCAGAGATGTTCTTTAAATCAAAGGGTTGAATGTCACCTTGTTTGTCATAAGCGTTGTCGGGGTTTTCCCGACAGGTCAGGGGGCGGATGTAAGGAAAAGGAGCAGGGAGCGAATCTCACTCTCCGACAGGCGGAAGTTCGGCATGGCGGTGTTGGGACGCATGGCGCGCGGATTGGCGAGCCAACGGTAGAGCGTTTCTTCGCTTTCGCGCCGGGCGGCTTCATCCAGGTTGGGGGCTTTGAGCGCGCCGCGCCCGCCGATGACGTGGCACGAGCGGCAGTCATATTTCTCCACCAGCGCCGCGCCTGTCTCGGCAGAGACATCCACCCGTTTGGTCAGGTTCAAGTACCAGCGTGGCGGGAAGAGCAGCAGGTAGAGCAGGAGGAGAAGCGCAACGGCGAGGAGGGGAAGCAGGGATTTTTTCATAAAGTGAATATATCGAGCCGTCCGGAAGGAGGTTTAGAAAGCGCTCAATTTGGCCCTAAAAACTTCGAACTCTTGCAATTTTCCTTCCACCTTCGACCAGCGTTTTATCTCTTCTAAATCCACAGCCTGGCTTTTGGCTACCAATACCGCCTGAGCCAATCCCTGTTGGTCGTTCCAAAAATAGAACGCGCAGAGCCTGTCTTTGACGCAATCAGTGGGCGAAATAACCCGCAGTGTGCCTGTAGGTAAATCTGCTTCGCTAATTTCTTTTACAGGCTCTTCGCCTACCGAAAGCGGACCGTCGGGGAACTCGATAAAAAACTTTGTGTCAGGATGAAAAAAGTACCTTCCTTTTTCTTGAAATCCCATTTTTTCCATCGCGGCTTTGAGCCTGCTTCTTTTTACAAAATGCAGGTTGATTAAATCCGCGTCTTTGGAAACATACTTGTTTTTGCTGTAAAACGAAACAGTCGCTCCGCCTGAAAGAACAACTTCAATCCCATCTTCCCGTAATCGGGTTTGAACCCAGGCTGCCAATTCAACCAAAGTCATATTGCTGACTTTTTTCATAACGTTTTCCCCTTTGCTCTTGGTCGGCGTCGATTCATCATTAATTGCTCGCGCTCTTCTTCGGGGTAAAACGTCAGCGCTTTTTCGAGCAGCGCTTTCAACTCTGGCAGGAAAGGATAGCGCGGAT
>DAOTZP010000407.1:0-2533 GCA_034434265.1 Anaerolineales bacterium
GGCATACTCCCCCGACGGCAAATATATTGTCTTTAATTCGCTGCGCAACAACAATCAGGCGGATTTATACATTATGCGCGCGGATGGCAGCAACCAAACACAGCTAACAAATCACCCCGAACCGGACTGGGGCGCGCGTTGGGTTGACTAAATCAGGCTGGCACAATGGAACGCAGTACCGGAATGCGCTGAAGAAAGGCGGTCGCCAGCCATGAGATGAAATAAACCGCCAAAGTCATCAGCGGAATGGAAATAACAGCGGGCGCAAACGAAGGGGTTAAAGTAAAGCCAAATGTTCCCCACTTAAGCATTGTTAAAATCATGACGTGAACCAAATAAACGCCAAAAGAAGTCGCGGAAAGGTGTCTTAATATCTGCGCGGAAGTTTGCCCAATCTTTTCCTGCCATGCTTCCCCCACATGCTTCAACCAAATAAAGGCGCAGATGCTCATCACGGCAAGATTCAGACGCACATAATACAACAGATAAAAATCATTGTATCTACCTTCCCGCACTGTCAGCGTGACTGTGGCGTACACTGTGTACCCAATCAGCAAAACGTGAAAGATAAACGCTGAAAGAGCCGCGCGCCCGGAAAAACGCATTTGACCAAGCAAATACCCCAAATAAAAATAACCGAAATATTCGGTAAAAAAGCCCAAGTCCAGCGGAACATCCACCCGCAGGATGCGCTGCTCAAATTGATTAAGCAAAGGTCCGCAGAAAAACCATAACGCGGCAAGATAATACAAAAGATTCCTGTCGGCGGCGCGGACAAATACTCTCAAGATGGGGACAAACAAATATAAAGAAAACAGCGCATACATAAACCACAAGTGGTAGGAGGCGGGCTTGGAAAGCAAAGCATATATCACCGCTTTGATTGCATTAAAAAAAGTGTAATTGGCGTATCCGTGATTATTCCAAAGCAGATAAATCACAGACCAGACAAGCAAAGGCACAACCACTTTGTGAATGCGTTTGAAGAAAAAAGATGAAAGTGTCTCGCTGCGATTGAGAAGCAGATACCCGCTAATCATAAACAACAAAGGCACGCTCACGCGGGCAATGGCATTGTAAATATTTGCAACAAGCCAGCCTTCAAAAGGAGGTTCCCATTGATTAAATATGGGGGCGGCAACATGAATAACAAGCACTCCAAAAATGCTTAAAACACGCACAACGTCAAGCCAGATGATGTATTTTTTATTTTCAGACATGAATGGGATTGTAATGCAAGTATTAAGGGGCGTCCAACCGTCTATGCGGAGTAAAGGCGCTCAACAAATTCGCCTGCTGTCCGGTACCTATCCTGTGGTTCTTTTGCCATTGCCTGTTGAATGGCGCGCGCTGCGGAACGCGGCAAATCTGAAATCAAATCGCGGGCGTCGGGCGGGGGCGAGTTAAGGTGGGCAAGCAAAAGCGCGCCCGTATTCGGTCTCTGAAAGGGGAGCTGTCCCGTTAATAGTTGATAGGTCATCACGCCCAGCGCGTACACGTCCGCGCGCCCGTCCACTTCGGCAGAGGCTTGAATCTGTTCCGGGGCAATATAGTCAAATGTGCCGAGCATACCCGTATTGGTAATGCGGGTGTGCGCGCCGGAAATTTTTGCAATGCCAAAATCGGTCAGGACAAATCGTTTCCGGCTTGCAAACGTATCCAGCATCACATTGGACGGTTTAATATCCCGATGCACCAGCCCGCGCTCATGGGCGTAATCCAAGGCGCTGGCAACGCCGCGCAATATCTCCACAGCGCGCTCGAGCGGAAATCGTTTATCCTGTTTTAGCAGCGAACTCACATCGGGTCCCGACAACAGCTCCATCACAATATAATAGGCGTCGCCTTCGTTTCCAAAGTCCAGCACGCGGACAATGTTGGGATGCTCCAGCCCGGCAACGACTTCCGCTTCGCGCATAAATCTTCTGCGGAACTGTTCCTCGCCTGCCAGCGCGGCGCGTAATACCTTAATTGCAACCGGTTTGTGATTGGCAGGCGATTCAGCGCGATACACCTCCGCCATGCCGCCCCGCCCAATCATCTTTAAGTCGTGATATGAAGAAAGGGTTGTGCCTGTGACAATCGTTTGGGATGTATCGCTTTCTTTTTCTTTAACAGGGGATGAGTCGTACTCAATTTGAATATGATAAATAGCGCGGTCCACAAAGCGCTGCAATTTCTTTCGCATGGGTTGAAATAACGCCCCCGCCGCAACCGCGAAGACAGTGCCAACCAAAAATGACTGGTCTTCCTGTTGAAAGGATTTTGCAATCACGGACGCCAAAGCAAACAAAAGCCCAAACGTCAGCCCCAACCCGACGGTGAGAATACCATACACAATGGAGCGATTAATCAGCAGGTCAATATCAAACAGCTTGCTGCGAATGATTGAAATCGTAATGGAAAGCGGAAGCGCTAAAAAGAGGAAAATGCTGAAAATGCGCGAAGTAAGGTCAAAAACAACAGCCAACAGGCTTTGAGATTCGAGCTGGGGAAACAAGGAAGGCAAAACCAAAAACAAAATAAACCACAA
>DAOTZP010000408.1:0-4991 GCA_034434265.1 Anaerolineales bacterium
TGCCCCAAGACCAAAACCCGCTCGCCCAAAATCGGCGCGCCGTCCTGCACAAGATTCACGGCGGTTTCCATGTTGGGAAGAAAACAGGCGGAAAGCGGCGAAATAAAATCCGGCAGCGGGAGCAAAGAAGAAACGCGGGCGGCGAAGGATGATTGATGCGGTTGAAACGCAAATACCAGTTTATCTTTCCAATCCCCGCTGACCGATTTTCCAATCTCTTGCACTTTTCCCACGCACGCATATCCATACTTCGTTGGGTATTTCAAGCCGCTGCTGAGCTCGTCGCTTGCGTCGCTTAATTGCGGAAATTCGCCGCGATAGACGAGCATCTCCGTCCCCGCGCTGACGGCGGAGTAGAGCGCTTGCACCAGGACTTCTTCGTCTTTCAGCGGGGGCAGCGCCTCTTCGCGGACTTCCACCCGTTTGGGCGCGGCGAAATATAAAACCTTGCGGGTCTTCATGGCGTTATTTTAACCGACCCGCCAGCAGCAGACCGATTCCGCCGATGAGCAAATCGCGGGCGCGCATCAACAGCGTGACGCTGATGGCGCTCGCGGCGGAGACTCCAAACGCGCCGAGCGCAAACACCTGACTGGCTTCCAGCGCGCCGACTCCGCCGGGCAGGGGAAGCAGAAAGGCGAGTCCGCTCACGGTCCACGCCGCGGTGATTTGGTTGAAGGTTAAGTTCAAGCCAAAGAAATGGGTAACGAGAAAATATTCCGCCACCATTGAAGACGAAGCAAGCATGGAAACGGCGGCGGCGGAAAGCAGGTAAGGCAGCCTGCGCTGACAAAACCTGCCCGCAAGATGTTCCGCCGCGCTGATGAAGCGGGTTAGTTTGTTGTGCGCGATTTTGCGCGCAAGAAATGAAAGCGGACGTTTGCCCTGCCACATCAAAAATAAATGCAGGGGAGGAAGCAGCAAAAGCGGAATGATTCCAATGATGATGAAGTTGCCTTCTTCTAAAGATAAAAGTCCCATCTGCAAAATTGAAATAAATCCCGCGCCGAAAATTAAAAAGTTGGCGAGAAATTCCAGCAGTTTGTCGGTAATCACAACGGCTGCGGCATGGGTGTATGTGGTTTTGTACTTTCGCTGCAAGTATAAAATTTGCAGCGGCTCCCCGCCCACTTGCGGACCGGGCGTAAAGTAACTGACGCCAAACACCGCCAGCCTTGCGGGGATGAGCGGAAGATACGCCGCGTTTTTTTGCTCGGCGCGGACGATAATCCACCACCTTAATGTAATGAGCGAGTAGATGAAAATATTGGCAAGCAGTAAGGCAAAAATCTGCCATGGGCGCAGGCTTTTGAGCGTTTGCCAAATTTCTTCCAGCGGCGCGTTGCGCAGGGCAAAATACAGCAGCGCGGCAAGCAAAGCATAGATGAGAATAGTGAGGAGTTGTTTTTTCATTTGTATGTAAAACTTTATTACGTCGGGCGGGGTGAAGGCGTGTCCGCGGTCAAGGGAGCGGGGCGGGTTTTAATTAACTTTCTCATTTCTTTCAACACGGCTTGATGAATCTCCTGCGCGCCGGTTGCGCCAAGTTCGCGCGTTGTAATTGGCTTGCCAATTTGCACTGTGACAGCAGTGGGTTTTTTGTTGAACACAATCATACTCAATAACTGAAATGCGGCGGCTAACTTTTCCCTTTCTTCTTTTGTTTTTTTGAGTTTCACCAGCGGATGCCGCGCGGCTTTTTTCCAAATGACATTTCTTACCACAACGGGAAGGATGGGCGTTTCGGGCGACATGCGTAAAAACACGCCCGCGCTGTCCGTCCACCCGTTGAGCGCTTCTTCCGCGCCTTCATACACCTCCGGGTCGGGTTCGATTTTTCCGGCGGGGAAGGTGAGCGCGGCGCCGCCGTTCTTCAAGTGCGCGCTTACCCGGCGGATGAGCGCGATGCGCGAGGCGGAATCTTCGCGGACGTAAAACAGCCGTTCGCTGATGTTGGGCAGCGCTTTCAAAAACGGTCTATCCAGCGCGATGATTTTCAGGTCGTTTCGGCGCAGCGCGGAAAAGAGCGCCAGCGTGTCGGTCATGCCCGGATGATTGGACAAAGCCAGAAAGCCGCCAGCCGGTATGAGGTGAGAATCAAAAACGCGCACGGCTTGGGCGTAGAGTCCAACCGCGCGGCGGGAAGATTCCGACAAGCCGGTTTGCCCGACGGCGGAATCATAATCCAGCATTTGTTTTGCAAATTTTCGGGCGGCGAAAAAAAACACGCGGCGCAAAAATTGCGCGGGAAGGTTTTTCCATCCAAATGACGCGGTTAAATCATCCAGATTGATTTGCGTGAGCAGGTCAAGATGACTCATGCGTCCGGTTCGATGGAGAAATGCAGCGGGTAGCCTTCGAGACCGGCGGCGAAATGCGCCTTGTTGACTCTTTTTTCCGCTTCGGATTTTGGGATGATTTGCACGCACGCTTCGCCGCCGTAATGCGCGGTGAGCATGATGTGAATGGAATCGGGCGGCGTTACGAAAAAGATGCGTTCCAAAACATGCACCACAAAATCCATCGGCGTCACGTCGTCGTTGTGGATGATGACGCGGTAGAGCGGTTCGAGTTCGATTTCAGTTTGTTCGATAACTTCGATATGAGGGGTTGCTTGCAGGTTCATTTTTTTTCTTTCTCCACGCGGGAATTTATTTTACTAGACCTTCTTCAACAAAGGTATAATTCGCCGCAACCCACAGGAGATAAAAACAGGAATGAAATTTACCCCAACCCGTATTCCCGATGTATTGTTGATTGAGCCAAAAGTGTTTGAAGACGCGCGCGGTTTTTTTATGGAAACGTATCGCGGCGATTTGTTTTTTAAGGCGGTTGGCGAAACGCATTTTGTTCAGGATAATCATTCCGCTTCGCAAAAAAATGTGCTGCGCGGATTGCATTATCAAATTAAGCAGCCGCAGGGAAAATTGGTTCGCGTGATTGCGGGCGAAATTTTTGACGTGGCGGTGGATATTCGCCGCAGTTCGCCCACGTTTGGTCAATGGGCGGGCGAGGTTCTTTCCGCCGCAAACAAACGCCAGTTGTGGATTCCGCCGGGGTTCGCACACGGGTTTTATGTTCTCAGCGAACGCGCGGAGGTGGTTTACAAGGCGACCGATTACTACGCCCCCGAATGGGACCGCAGCCTGTTGTGGAACGACCCGCAAATTGGCATTGCGTGGAATATTCCGGCGGGCGTTACGCCGGAACTTTCAGCAAAGGATAAAAACGCAAAGCCGCTTTCCGAAGCGGATTTGTTTGAATAAGGAGTTGCGCTTGATGAAGAATATTTTGGTCACCGGCGGAGCCGGGTTTATCGGCTCCAATTTCATCCATCACATTTTGGAGGCGGAGAAGGACGCGCATGTTTATAACTATGACGCGCTGACGTACGCCGGCACGCTTGAAAATTTGAAGGATGTGGAAAACAATCCGCGTTATACGTTTATTCACGGCGATATTTTGGACGCGCCAAAGGTGGAGGAGACTCTCCGCGCGCATCAGATTGACACGATTGTTCACTTTGCGGCAGAGTCGCATGTGGACCGTTCCATTTTGGGTCCGCGCCAGTTTATTGAAACAAATGTGATTGGCACATTTACCATGCTTGAGGCGGCGCGCAAAGTTTGGCTGCAAGAGAAAGCCCTGCCTGCGGAGTCCGTCCGCTTTCATCATGTTTCCACCGATGAGGTGTTTGGTTCGCTCAAGCCCGATGAACCCGCGTGGAACGAAGAAAGACCCTACGCGCCAAATTCGCCGTATGCCGCCTCCAAAGCGTCCAGCGACCATCTTGTCCGCGCGTATGGTCACACTTACGGGCTGCCGTTCACTTTAACCAACTGCTCCAATAATTATGGTCCGTATCAATTCCCTGAAAAGTTAATTCCGCTGGTGATTTTGAACGCGGTGGAAGGCAAGCCGCTGCCGGTATATGGCGACGGGCAGCAAATCCGCGATTGGCTGCACGTGCAGGACCACTGCGAGGCGATTTACCTTGTTTTGAAAAAGGGCAGAATCGGCGAGACGTATAACATCGGCGGCGTGAATCAACCCGCAAATTTAACCATTGTGGAAACCATTTGCGAAATTTTGGATGAGCTGCTGCCCAATTCCGAACACGCGCCGCACAAAAAGTTAATCACCTTTGTCAAAGACCGCCCGGGACATGACCGCCGCTACGATATTGACGTGACCAAAATCAGCACGGAGCTGGGCTGGAAGCCGCGCCGCACGTTAAGCGAAGGTCTGAAAGAAACCGTCCAGTGGTATTTGAGTCACGCCGAATGGGTTGACGCCATCCGCCGGAAGCAGGAATACAAAGGCTGGCTGGATGCGAACTACAAATCACGTTAGGAGATAAGCCATGAAGGGAATTATTCTTGCGGGCGGGCGCGGCACGCGCCTGCATCCGCTTACGCTGGCAGTCAGCAAACAAATTTTGCCCGTGTATGACAAGCCGATGATTTACTACCCGCTTTCCATGCTCATGCTGGCGGGCATCCGCGATATTTTGGTCATCAGCACGCCCGAAGACCTGCCGCTCTTTCAACGCCTGCTGGGAGACGGCAAAGGCTGGGGATTAAATTTCTCTTACGCCGAGCAAGCCGAGCCGCGCGGACTGGCGGATGCGTTTTTGGTCGGCGAGCAATTTTTGGCGGGCGAAGGCGCGTGTTTGATTTTGGGCGATAACATTTTCTTCGGTCACGGATTGCCCGAACAACTGCAAGCCGCCGCCAATTTGGAACAAGGCGCGATGGTCTTCGCGTATCCCGTCCATGACCCGGAGCGGTACGGCGTGATTGAATTTGACGCGCAGGGCAAGGCAATCAGCCTGGAAGAAAAGCCCAAACAGCCGCGTTCCAACTTTGCCGTGCCGGGACTTTACTTTTACGACAAGCGCGTGGTGGAATTTGCAAAATCGCTCAAACCTTCGCCGCGCGGCGAAATTGAAATTACCGACTTAAACCGCATTTATTTGGAACGCGGCGAAT
>DAOTZP010000409.1:0-2240 GCA_034434265.1 Anaerolineales bacterium
CATCTGCCGCGGCGAAGGGCAAGTGACCGCCGAGGTCAATGGCAGCATGGTCACCGGAAACATCTCCGCGCAATCCACCCAATGGTTTGCCCCAAATGTAGGCATGTTAAGACTGCAAAGCGATTATGCCAATCTCGGCATATTTGGCATGACCATTCCGCTCTTTTCTGATGTTGAGGGGTATCTTGAACTTAAGAGTTATTTCATAGGTCAGTGAAACAAAACATTAAGGTACAATTCACTTCATGGACGAAACAGCCCTCATTCAAGCCGCTCAAAACGGTGATTTGAACTCGTTTAACACGCTTGTCCTTCATTATCAGGATGCGGTCTTTAACACCGCATTGCGCATTCTCGGCGATGAAGACCTCGCCGCCGATTCCACGCAAGACGCATTTATTTCCGCATTCAAAAGCATTGCATCCTTTCGCGGCGGGTCATTCAAAGCATGGCTCATGCGTACGGTCACCAATGCCTGCTACGACGAACTGCGCCGTAAAAAGCGCCGCCCAACCACCCCGCTGGAACCGGATACCGATGACGGCGAGGAAGTTGAATCTCCGCGTTGGCTGGCGGACCCCAACATGACTCCCGAGGAACAGTTTGAGGCGGATGAACTCGAACACGCCATTCAGCATTGTCTCGATGCGCTGCCCGCCGACTTTCGCACGGTTGTTGTGCTTGCCGACATTCAAGGCATGGATTACACCGAAGTCGCCGCAGCAGCAAAAGTTCCGCTTGGCACCATCAAAAGCAGGCTTGCGCGCGCCCGCCTGCGTTTGCGCGAATGTCTGCGTGGGTTTGAGGAACTATTACCCGCCTCATTTCGTCTTGAAGGAGAGAGCAAATAAGAAATGAACACACGCGACCTTGAACTTCTCTCTTCTTATCTGGATGGAAAACTCGCCCCAAACGAGTCTGCCCGTCTTGAAGCGCGTTTGAAATCCGACCCGCAGCTTTCTTCCGTGCTGGCAGACCTGCGGCTTGCCCGGGGGTTGCTTCGCAAACTCCCAAAGCGAAAAACCCCGCGCAACTTCACCCTTAACCGCAGCATGGTCAAAGCCAACCCGCCGCTGCCGCGCGTGTATTCACTCTTTCAATTTTCCTCCGCATTTGCAGGCATTTTGCTGATGCTGACCTTTGCCGCCAATTTACTGGTTCCACGTCTTGGCTATGTCGGTCCAATCATGGGAGGCATGGGCGGCGGAGGAAGGGGAGGCGGCCCCGAAATTGACCCGCTGATATCGCAGTTTTCCGCCCCTGAGCCTTCAGCGGAGGAAGCCGCCGCGCCCGCTGCGGAATTGGCTCCGCAGCCAACCGATTCTGTAAGCGAGGATACCAGCCGCATTCAAACTTTTGAACAAGACCCGGCTGGCAAGCAGGCGGGTGAATCTGAACCGGCAATTCAGAACCAGCCAGAGGTGATGCCGCTCCCCGCGCCGTTTTCTCCCGTCTCGCAAATTATTTTTTTGGCGGTTAGTTTGTTGAGCATGGCAATCATGTTCTTCATTCGTCAATCTGCAAAAAAGAAATGGCAGTAAAAAGAGACAGTCATATCAAGTTTTGCCCGCGCTGCGCTGCGGAAATTCGCCGTGAGGAGAAGTTTGGCGCGGTGCGTCCCGTTTGCCCGCAGTGCGGGTGGATTTATTTTATGGACCCAAAAGTGGCTGCCGCCGTGTTGGTGGAAGAGAACGGACGCGTGCTGTTGGTGCGCCGCGCCAATGAGCCGTTTCGCGGGTTGTGGACTTTGCCCGCAGGCTTTGTTAATGGTGGGGAGGACCCGGCACAGGCTGCCGTTCGTGAATGTTTGGAAGAGACCGGCTTAAGCGTGCAAATTACCGGCGTGGCAGATGTCATTGCCGGGCAGGAACACGAGCGCGGCGCCGATTTTGTGATTGTCTATCGCGCAGTGGTGATACGCGGCGACCTTTCCGCCGACGATGATGCCGATGCGGCGGATTGGTTCGCGCGCAGCGATTTACCCCCGCTTGCTTTTCGCGCTACCAAAAGCATTTTAAGAAAATAAGCCGCGCTAAATTATGCGCAGCCTATCTTCTTAAAGTGTGATAAGGCAAAAACAGCAAAAATCCAATCACAATAAATACCTGCCCTGTAAATACCCCGGCGGATTGCAGCGGTCCAAAATAAGGCGCTTGGGGGTAGATTTGCGAGCCCATTCCAAATACATCCGCCATGCCGGCAAACACTGAAATCACATATCCTGTTGCGACAATCCGCGA
>DAOTZP010000410.1:0-12434 GCA_034434265.1 Anaerolineales bacterium
CGAATATCCCGCCGCAAACGTCTCGCTGCGTTCCGCTTCCGCCCAAAGCGTGACTCTGCGCGCCGCGGCGGAGGACGGGCAGACCTTTGTCGTCGGCGTGGTGGGCGGCGAATCCGCCGCGTGGATGGTTCACCCCGGCGCAATTTACATGCACGAAGCGCAGCAATATTTTGTGCAAGCGTTGGACTTGGAAAAGCGCATTGCGCAACTTATTCCCGTCGGGTTGGATTATTACACCGAAGCGCAGCGAACATCCGAGATTGCGGTATTGAATATCAACGAGCGGGAAAAAACGCGCGGCGGAGAAAAAGCCCACGGCGAGATTCAAGTCACCACGCAGGTGGCGGGCTTTCGCAAAATCCGCTGGTTTACACAGGAAACGCTTGGCGAAGAGTCGCTTGAACTTCCGCCCTCTGTGTTGGAAACAACGGGCTATTGGCTTTCGCTTTCGGAGCAAACGCTCACCCGCCTGCGCGAAGCGGGCATGTGGAGCAGCGACCCAAACGATTACGGCAAAGAGTGGAATAAAATCCGCGAGCGAGTCCGCGCGCGCGATGGCTATCGCTGTCAGGCTTGCGGGGCGGAAGAAATCGGGCGGCAGCATGACGTTCACCACAAGATTCCTTTCCGCGCGTTTTCCTCCAAAGAGGAAGCCAATCGGCTGGAAAATTTGGTGACGCTTTGCCGCGTTTGTCATCGCAAGGCGGAGCAAAACATCCGCATTCGCAGCGGGCTTGCCGGGCTGTCTTTTGCGCTTGGCAACCTTGCTCCGCTGTTTTTGATGTGCGACCCGCGCGACTTGGGCGCGCTGAGCGACCCTGCGTGGCAGCCCGCAAACGGTTTGCCAGCCGTCATCCTGTATGACCTTGTGCCTGCGGGTATCGGGTTCAGTCAAAAGTTATTTGAGATGCACGATGAGTTGATGCAACACGCGCTGGAGCTTGTGGGCAATTGCGCGTGCGAACATGGCTGCCCCTCTTGCGTTGGTCCCGGCGGCGAGAATGGCTACGGGGGAAAACAGGAAACGCTGGAAATTTTGAAAGAGCTGGCGTAATGCGGAATGATTTTTTTTCTTAAAACAAAACACCCCTTAAGAGTTTTCTTCAAGGGGTGTTTTGTTTTAATTTCTGTGCGGGGGCTCAAGCAGCCGCGCCAGTTCTTTTGCGCCTTCGGGGTCGGTAACGGCAAGCACTTCGTCCCCTTCCATGAGAGTCGTTGAGCCGCGCGGCAGCGTTACATGCCCGTTGCGGATGATGCCCGCAATCACGCATTCATCGGGCAGCCCCAAATCTTTGATTGCCACGCCGATGGCTTTTGCGCCCGCGGGGACTTTTTCTTCCACAAAGGAGTAACGTCCGCGGCGAAGTTTGAGCAGGGTCATCATATCGCCCAATGACATTTCTTCTTGAATCAAGTGCGCCATTACATCGGCTTGGTTGATGGTTTCATCCACATGGAAGTTTTTATCAAACAGCCATGCGTTGCGCGGGTTGTTGATGCGCGCCACAATGCGGCGGACTTTGAACATGGTGCGCGCCATGTAGCACAACACCAAATTAACGGCGTCGTCGCTTGTGGCGGCAACCAGCACGTTGGCTTTTTCCAATCCTGCCTGCCGCAGCACCAGCGGGTTGGCGGGGTTGCCTTCGTAAATACATTCGGTGGGAAGCTCATGATGCAGCAAGGTTAATAATTCCTGGCGGTGTTCGAGCAAGCGGACTTCGTGTTTTTGTTCAATCAGTTGTGCGGCGAGTTGCGCGCCTGTGCGCCCGCCGCCTGCAATAAAGACCAGCATGTTATTCCACCTTTCCTTCATTAAGACGTTTGCGCAGCGTTTTGATTCCTTCAAGCGTGGCGCTGATGGTGAGTATGTCGCCGCTTTTGAGTATCATCTCCGGGGAGGGCAGTTCCGCCCGCCCGGCGCGCGTGAGCGCGGCGCATACCGTACCGGCGCAATTGTTCAGCAGAGCGGAGATGGTCATCCCCTCCCATTTTTCTGAAATCAGCATTTCGTACATTTCCACTTCGCCGTTGCCCGCCGAAAAAACCACATGGAATTCTGCGTCAATCATCAATTCTTGAAAACGCTCCGCGCCCCAGGATGTGGAGCTGATAAATTGCAAGCCAAAGGCTTCGTGCATTTCGCGCATGACCGGGTCGTAATTGCGGATAAGCACCTGTTTAACTTGCGGGTAATGGCTGCGGATGAGGTGACCGATGACCGCGTTCAACGTATCGGAATTGGTGACAACCGCCACCGCGTCCATGTTTTCGACATCGGCGCGTTTCCATGTATCCTGCATTAAGGCTTCGCCTTCCACTGTGCGTCCGCGAAAATCGTGATGCAGCCGGTTGAAGGATTCTTTTTTGTTATCCACAATCACAACTTGATGTCCGTTTTTGAAAAGGCGGTAGGCGAGTTCGGACCCTACTCTGCCGCAGCCTACGACGACAAAATTCATGAGACTTACTCCTTGTTTTCTTCTTCATGCACATGGTAAGGCACATTGGTAATCACAATACCATGTTGATTTTTAAGTTGTTCGCGCAGAATGCTTGCGGTGTTGGTGTGCAGCGCGCTTGCCCAGCGGTTATCGGAGACGAATTCCGGCACAACAATGGTGATGATTTCACCCGGCTGGCGTTTTTCTGAAATATCGGCAATGTATTCGAGCAGCGGTTCAATGAACAACCGGTATGGCGAATCAAGCATTACAAGGCGCACGCCTTCGCCCCATTTTTCCCATTTTTTGCGGACCTTTTCCGCGTCGTCCGGTTCGATGACAATATGCACCGCGGTCACGTCGTTGGATAACATGCGCGCGTAACGCAGCGCGGAAAGCGTTCCCTGATGCACACCGCTGACCGGCATAATTACGCGGTGACGGGTGGTATGCGGGGGAATGATTCCAAAATTATCGAGCGAGAGGTTTTTGGCGAGGTTCACATAGTGACGGTGAATTAACCATAAAACGGTAATGAGCGCGGGAATCAAGACGAGTACCACATAGGCGCCGTCTTTAAATTTTGTAACGGCAAAAACCATCATAACAATTGCCGTACATATTGCGCCAAAACCGTTGGCAATCATTTTTAATTTCCATAACGGGTCAAATTTCAAACGGGTGTGGCGTGTGGATGTTTCCACAACTTCGCCGGGGTTTAATGCGCCTACTTTGCGCCAGCGCAGCGCCATGCCGGTTTGCGCCAATGTAAAAGAGAGGAATACGCCAATCGCATATAAGGGGATAAGCCGCGTAACGCTTGCTTGAAAAACCACAATCAACAGCGAAGAAATGAATGCCAGCGCGACAATGCCGCGCGAGTAAACAAGGCGGCTGCCACGGTACGCCAATTGGCGCGGCAAAAAACCATCCATTGCCATTAATGCGCTCAAGCGGGGAAAGCCCGCAAAGGCGGTGTTTGCGGCGAGAATCAAAATGATTGTGGTGGCGAGGATGACCGCAAAATACATTAGCCCGGAACCGCCAAACACCGTGCGCGCCAGTTGTGAAATGACAGTTTCAACTTCGGAAGGCACGGCGCCAATTTGGCTTGAAAGGAACGAAATGCCAAGGAACAAGCTCGCCAGGATGAATGCCATCCATGTCAGGGTTGTTGCGGCATTTTTACTGCGCGGTTCTTTGAAGGCGGTGATGCCGTTGGAGATGGCTTCAATGCCGGTCAACGCCGCTGTTCCGCTGGAAAAGGCATGCAAAATCAAAAATGGAGTAATGACGGAAGCAACGCCGTGCGCTTGCATCTCCGGCGGGTTTATTACCATGCCGAGACCGCCGGTAAAATATTTGAACAAGCCGGACAGAATTGTGACGAACATAATCACAATAAACAACATGCTTGGCACGGCAATGGCCGCGCCTGATTCGCGCACGCCGCGCAAATTAATCAGCATGATTAACATGACCGCGACAACGCCCATCGGCACCCGGTATTCATACAAACTGGGATACGCTGAAACAATTTGCGCGACACCCGAAGAAACGGAAACGGATACCGTCAAAATGTAATCCGTCAGAAGGGATGATGCGGCAATCAGACCAGCCAGTTTGCCGAGGTTATCCTGCGCAACAACATACGCGCCGCCGCCATCCGGGTAGGCGTGAATGACTTGAATGTATGACACCGATACAATCATCAACAGCAGGACAATGGCAAGAGCTATCGGGAAAATATACCCAAATGCCATAGTGCCTGCCACGGCAAGAACAGCCATTATTTCCTGCGTGGCATACGCGTTGGAAGAAAGCGCATCCGAAGCAAAGACCGCCAAGCCGACAGCCTTTCCAATCGTTTCATGCGAGGCATCCGCCGTGGAAAGCGGACGCCCGATAAGCCAGGAGCGCCAAGTGTGCGGTGGCTTGTAATCTGTTTTGCGTTCGATAATGGGAGTTTGTGAATTGTTTTCAGGGGTAATCATAAAAAGACCAGCTTTGGTGGATGCGCCTGAATGCAGGCACAAGCGCTGATTATACTACTTACGCGGATTTTGGCTGAACGAGCGGAATCTGCAAATAAAACGTGCTGCCCTTGCCAAGCGCGCTTTCCACCCAGACTTTTCCGTTGTGGCTGGTGGCAATCGAATGCACAATGGCAAGCCCCAACCCTGTGCCATGCTGCGCGCGCGCCTCGCGCTGCTTGCCGCGATAAAATTTCTCAAACAGGTGCGGAATATCCTCTTCCAGGATGCCAATGCCGGTATCAGTCACCGTGAAAAGAAGCTGGTCTTGCTGCATTTTGGCGCGGACGGTTACGGTTTGATTTTCCGGCGTGTATTTGATGGCGTTTTCCACAAGGTTATACACGGCTTGATGCAGCAGCGATTTATCCGCTTCGATGGCGTGCGGCAAATCCTTTGCCAACTCAATATTAAGCGCAATGTTTTTTTGCATTGCCTGTAATTGCAGCGCGCCTGTCACTTTTTCAATAATATCCAGCGGGCTTACATTTTCCACTTGTAAGCCCACGCCAATTTCAATGCGTCCCAAATCAAGCAGGTCATTGACCAGCCGCGCCATGTTTTCCACGCCCGAAATCATCTTCTTGACATACCCCTGCTGCTGTTCGTTCAGTTCGCCGACCATTTCAAGCATGGTGGCGTAACCGCGCATGAGCGTCAGCGGCGAGCGCAAATCGTGGCTGACGGTGGCGACAAACTCCGACTTCATCGTATCAAGTTCCTTAAAGTGCGTCACATCGCGCATGATGCACACCCGCCCTGTCGGGCGTCCTTCCACCAATACGGTGGAGGCGGTGGCGAGATATGTGCGCTGGTCTTCCAATTTAATCTCGCGGGATTGATTTTCGCGGATGGTTCCTTGCAGCAAGCCCGCCAGCGGTTTCATTTTGACTGCGTCCACAACCGCTGTGCTCAGGCTGGATTCATCAATGCCGAGCGTTTTCATCGCCGCTTTATTTGCCAAAAGCAAACGGTCGCGGTGGTCGGTGACAAGCACAAGGTCGGGCGTGGAGTTAAGCACCGCTTGCAGTTGGCGGCGTGAGGCTTCCACATTTAAATACAAATGCGCGTTGGCGGCTGCCAGCGCGGCTTGCCCGGCGAGCGTGGTGATAAAGCGCACATCCGCATCGGAGAACGCGCGCGGCTGGTCGTAGCCCGCCCAAACCACGCCGTAATATTTATTTTCATGCTTGAGCGCAACCGCCAGCAGCGCCAGTGGCAGCGGGTTTGCGCCATGCCCTGCAAACTCGCGCGAGCGCGATACATTGGGGATGATGATTTTTTCCCGCGTTTGCGCCGCCGCAAGAATTTGCTGGTCAAGATGAGCATAGGTTTCCCTGCCAAGCGTAAAGCGCGAGGGCAGCGCTACAAACGTATCCGGCATTGCATTGGGCGAAAGCGCAATCCGCGCGGAGCTCGCGCCGGTGGCGAGAATTGCCTCCAACACCGGGTTGACCGCGTCGCGCATTTCCAAACTGGATGCCACTCCCTGACTGACGCGCAGCAAACTATTAATTTCATTCAACCGCGCCTGCAAACTCGCGCGCATTTGTTCAAACGCGCTGCGCAACTGACCGATTTCATCCGCGCCATCCACTTGCAGCGGATGGTCAAGATTCCCCTGCGCGATTCGATTCGCCTCATCCGCCAGCCCTTGCAGCGAGCCTGTCACCACCCGCAGCCCAACGCGCAGCGAAATCATTGCCGCCAGCGCAATGAACAAAATCATCAACGAAAGCGGCAGGGCAATATTCAGCGAAAGCTGCTGCGCCTGTTGCGCGGGGACGGAAAGCACCACCGCCCACGGACGCCCGCTGATGGGTTTGTAATACGTCAAACGGCGCGTGCCATCGGGCGCGGTATCGTCATAAAACAGGGTTTCAATGCCGCTTGCGCCTGTATATTGCGTTCCCAACTGCGCGGGGTCCGAGTGATACAACACCCGCTGATGTTCGTTGATTAGGAATCCCTCGCCGCCTGTTTTTGCAATCGTATCAATCCCCTGCATCAGCGGCATCATCAACGGACTGTCGCTTAAAGTGGCGCGGGCAATCAATACGCGCTGCGGCTGTTTGTTTGCATCCACAATGGCAATTAAGAAAGACACCCGCGCTTTTTCCTGCGGCGAAGCGGGTGGAATGGAATACACCTGCGAAAGAACTTGATTTTGCGCAAAGGTCAAGCCCATGACTTCATCGGGGTATAAAACAAAGTCGGGGGAGGGGTAGCCTGCCAGTAACGCGCCTTCAAGGTCGGTGACAAAGACCTCGTCAAAATATGGCGCGGCTTGCAAACGCCCGCCAAGTGCGGCGCTTAAGGCTTCGCCTTGCAATTGCAGCAAGTTTGGGTCGGCGGCGATTTGCGCTGCAAGGCTTTGACCGGTTTCAAGGAAGAAGGGAATGCTTTGCGCGGCGGATTCGCCTGCGCTGGCAAGGCGCTCATGCAGCATTTCGCGCGCCGCGCGCCCCGCCACCACCCAATCGCCGATGAGCAAGGTCAAAAGCAAAAGCAGGATGAACATTCCAATCACAAATACAAAACGCGATTCCAAACTGCGTTCCCCCGGCGAAGGACGCAACGGCTCTCTTCCGCCCCACATGGCGGGGAACAACCCCATGACAATTTGGGCAATGATTCCCGCCGCGAGCATCTCGCCGCCAAACGCAAGCGCAGCGGCAGCGGTATTGCTGATTGCCAAATCCAGCCGCGCCGCAGCGGAAACGTCCGTGCCCCATTGCGTAAACAACGCGCTGATGAAATAAAAAAGAATATGCAGGGGAATTAAAAGCAGCGCGCTCACCAGCGGCTGCCGCAGCCAGTGATAGGCTGCCGTGCGGTAACGCTGGCGCATGTTGGCGGAAAACCACGCGCTCAAAAATGCAAATTCAAGAATCGCAAACAGCGAATATAAATCCCATGCGCCGCGCAGCAGCCCGGCAAACGCGCCAAGCGCCGCCGCGCCAATTGGTCCCAGCAAGCCGCCGCCCAACATCCACGGCAGTGCGGAAAAAATCATCAAAGCCGAGCCGGGCGCATCGGCGGGCAAATCGGGCAGAGGGCGCGCCGCAAATGCGGTCACGCGCAACCCGATGAATAAATTGGCTAATGGAACAAGCAAAGCCAGCGCAAGGAAAATTCCCCACTCGCGCCCTTTCCAAGCAGGCTGATATACGCGCCAGTGATATAACGCGTATGAAAGCGCGCCTAACGCAAAAAACCACACAAACCATCCGGCAAGGGTTGGCGGCGCTGGAAACGGAGTGCCTGCAAGGAGGGTGAACAGAAAATCCATTCGTACAAATTATAGCCCCAAACCCTGCGTATGGGATTAAGAATTTTGTGAATTTGAATACGCCCCGCGATATTGCTCCGGCAGCAAGTCTGCCAGCGCGGTCATGATGATTCGCGTCCCCGATTTTAGCGCGTCTTCTTTCAACCCGCCCGCCTTATCTTCCACCTGCAATATTTTCCCCACCCGAATGTGTACCCGCGCCCGCCGAAGTTTCTTTAAAGCGGCGTTGATGTTTTTATTTTCCGTCCCCGCAAGACCAACAGGCAGCACGGGGACGTTTGCCTTCAAAGCAAGATACGCCGCGCCGTTGTTGGCTTCTTCCAACGCGCCGGTGAGCGAATATCTGCCCTCCGGCGCAATGATGATGATGCGCCCTTCGTTGAATCCATCCAGCGCGGCGCGCAAGGCTTTCACATCCGCCCTGCCGCGATGCAGCCAGATGACTCCGTACATATCCATCAATTTGCCAAGCGCGGGCAAATCGTATAACTCCACTTTTGCCAATGCGTCCGGCGGAGTTGGCATGATGGAAAGCAGCGCGGGAATATCCGCATTGCCCAGATGATTGATGACCACCAGCAGCGGACCGTGTTTGGGAAAGTTTTGGCGTCCTTCCACTTGAATTTGCAGAAGCAGTTTTGCAAGCAGTTTAATCAGCCCATGCGCGAAGGCGCGAAAGAAAACGCGCGCCCGTGTTAATGTTGGCAGGCGCGTGAGTTTGGGTTTCCATACTTCGCTGATGGGTTTGTTCATAATATTCTTAAGAAAACAGAAAGCGGACGAGCGCGGGAAACGCGGAAAAAACTTTTTTGGGGCGGGTTACTTACAAAATTCCAGCACATGCTCAAAGACTTGTTCGGCGTCCATCTCGTCCGAGTTGATGATGATGGCGTCGTCTGCGGCGCGCAGCGGGGCAACGGCGCGCGTGGAGTCAACCCGGTCGCGTTCGATGACTTTCTTTAAGATTTCACGGTAATCGGGTTTTTCTCCCCGTTGCACCAGTTCATCATAACGGCGCCGGGCGCGTTCTTCGGCGCTGGCGTCAAGGTAGATTTTCAAATCGGCTTCGGGTAAAACGACTGTGCCAATATCGCGCCCGACCATTACGACTTTTCCGCGCATTCCAATTTGACGCTGCTTTTGCGAGAGCGCCTTGCGCACGCCCGCATACGCGGAGACAGTCGAAACATTGCTGTCCACGTCTCCGCTGCGGATATCCCATGTCACATCTTTGCCGCTGAACAACACATCGCAGGCACGCCCGTCTGTTTTGGATGGCGGCTGAATATCAATTTGCGCTTTTTCCGCCAGTGTTGTTACGGCGGCTTCGTCGTTCAGGTCCAAATCATGTTCCAGCGCCGCCCAAGTGACAGCGCGGTACATGATGCCGGTATCAAAAAAAAGGTAGCCCAGACGGTTGGCGAGTTTTAATCCCAATGTGGATTTGCCCGAAGCGGCGGGACCGTCGAGCGCGATAATGGAAGGGGGAGTTTTTTTTGTCATGTTTTCTCTGTTTTTTTTTATTTGTTCACAAACATATCTTCACGCGCCCAGAGGATGATGGATTCTCCGCTGCGGGGCATCAGGTCGCGCATGACAAGCCAGCGCAGCCAGTCTTTGGGTGAGGTGGTGTTCCACAGCGGGGTTTGCCGCCATAAGAACTCCTGCCCGCGATAGGCGGAGGAAAGCGCAGGGTCTTCTTGATTGTACGCGGTGATGACGAAATTCGGCGCGCTGCTTACATCCAGCGCGTTGGTGACGGTGACGGGGTGTTCGCGCAGCAGCCATTCGAGGGCGGGCGAGTTGATTCCCGCAATCACTACGGGCGCGGCGTAATCATTGCCCACGCCCCATTCGGACATATCGCGCACAGTGGCTTGCAATAAGTCCGCTTGCAGGGGAAGGCTGGCGGGGTGCCAAAGTTCGGGGGAGGAGAGTCCGCGCAGCCCGGCGGAGCCAAACGCGCCCGCCGCGCCAAGCAATCCCAGTGTGAGGGTGAGACCCCATAGCCCGCCAAGTTGCGCCACGCGGACAGACCATCCCGCGGCGACGAGCATTAAACTTAAAAACAGCAAAGCCAGCGAGCCAATCAGCAATCCAATCCGCAAGGTGTATTGGTCGGTGTCGGGCGCTGCCCATGCAAAGCCTGCCAGGTTGAGCCATGAAAATACCCAAATGAAAATTGTGAGCAGAAACACGCCAAACGTTTCGCGGCGTTCTTCGGGGAAAATATCGAGATTGCGGGTCAGTTCGATTGCGGCGAGAGCCCAAAGCGGAATGAGCGCCCACGCGAGGTCGGGCATTTCACGCGAGGGAATGAAAACCGCAAGCAGCAGCGCGACAAAAAACCAAACTGCAAGCGGGATGATGCGCTGGCTGGCTTTCCAAAATCCGCGAATGATTGCAGCCAAACCCAGCAGAATGGCAGCGGGCTGATAGACAAGCAGCGAAAAAGCCATTTGTGAATTTGGCAATTCCGAAAGGTTTGCCCATCGCGCAAAAAAAGCGGGGATGGACGCAAACGCCGCGCTTAACCCGTTTGGCACGATGAAGAAGAGTGAACCGGCAAGCAGAAAGACCGCGAGAAAAGGCGCAAGCGGAAGGTCAAATTTTTGCGGCGCGGATTCTTCGCGTTTGCGCAGCGCTTGATAGATTGCCCATGTAATTCCCATGCCCAGAATGCCAAGCCAGATGGAAGGTCCGCTGAGCAGGGCAAGCGCGGCGAAAGCGCCAGCGAGGCTGCTTTTGCGCTGCTGAAAGAATCCCAAGGCAAGCAAAGCAAATGTGATGGCGAATATTGGGCTGGCGGCTTGACGTGAAATGGCAACCAAGCCCGGGTCGAGCGCGAGCATAAATGCAAGCAGGACGGCTGTGCGCGGTTTTAGACGTTCGCCCGCAAATAACAGCGGCGCAAGCACAAGCAAACTGCCAATCAGCGCGGGGAAAAATCGGGCGAGGAAGTCTGTTCCGCCGCCGTACGCAAAAAACAAAACCGAAGTGGAGAGAATATACAGCGGGTGCGGTCCCAGCGCGGGGTTGAGTCCCTGCGAAACGCGCAGCGCCTGCAAAGCGGATTGCGCCTCTGTGTCATTAAGCGGCAGGGCATCCAAATGCAAAAAGCGGATGAAGAACGCGGTGAAGAGCGCCAGCGCGTACAGCCATAACTCGTATTTGAATCTTCGCGGTGCGGGGTTTGAGGTTGGGGGGGGCATCATAGGTTTGGGGAGTATAACAAAAACCCGGAAGTTTTAGAAACCTCCGGGGTTGATGCTGCGCGGGTTATTTCTTTATAAACTTACATACTCGGCTCGGTAATTTCTTCTTCGTTTTTTTCAAGCACAATTTCGCCGTCATCGCCGACGCTGATTTTAATGGTATCGCCGTTGGTAAATTCGCCTGCCAGCAGACGGTCTGAGAGCGGGTCTTCGACCTTTTGCTGAATGACGCGGCGCAGCGGGCGCGCGCCAAACTCGGCGTCGTAGCCCTGCTCCGAAAGTGAGGCAAGCGCTTCTTCGGTGGCGCGCAGGTTCAGGTTGTGTTCTTTGAGCCGTTCGGCGACTTTGCTCAATTCCAGCGAGACAATCTTCTTAATGTCATCCTTGTTGAGCGAGCGGAAGATGACGATAGAGTCGAGGCGGTTGATGAATTCCGGGCGGAAGGCGCGTTTGAGCGATTCGCTCAGCCGTTTGCGCATATCTTCGTAGGAGAGTTTTTCTTCGACGGCTTCATCCTGCTTGAGGGCAAAGCCGAGTGAAGTTTGCTTCTTGATTGCATCCGCGCCGATGTTTGAGGTCATTACGATAATCGCGTTGCGGAAGTCCACCTTGCGTCCCTTTGCGTCGCTCAGGTGACCTTCTTCCATGATTTGCAGGAGCATGTTGTGAACTTCGGGGTGCGCCTTTTCAATTTCATCGAAGACCACAATCGAATACGGGCGGCGGCGCAGCGCTTCGGTCAGTTGACCGGCGTCTTCGTAGCCGATGTATCCGGGAGGCGCGCCAACCAGCCGCGCGGCGGTGTGACGTTCCATAAACTCGGACATATCCAACTGAATGGCGGCGTCTTCGCTGCCAAACATGAACTTGGCGAGCGTTTTGGTCAATTCGGTTTTGCCGACGCCGGTGGGTCCGAGGAACATGAATGAACCGATGGGGCGCTTGGGGTCTTTTAGCCCGGCGCGGGCACGGCGCACGGCGCGGGAGATGGCGACAATCGCGTCTTCCTGTCCGATGATGTCTTTGCGGAGTTCTTCTTCCATCTTCAAGAGCCGCTGCGATTCGGCTTCCGCCAACTGCATCAGCGGGACGCCCGTCCACATGGAGACGACTTCGGCAATATCTTCGGCGGAGACAACCGGGCTGTTGGCGCGGTCCCAGCCGGTGCGCAGGCGTTCAATCTGCTGGCTGATGTCCTGTTCGCGCTCTTCCCATTCCTTGATGTCTTCTATGTTTCCTTCTTCCTGCGCCAATGTGCGGTTTTGCCTTGCCTGCCGCAACTGGCTGAATAAATCTTTTGCGCGTTTGGCGGCGGGGCTTTTATACATGCGCACGCGCGAGGAGGATTCGTCAATCAGGTCAATGGCTTTGTCGGGCAAAAATCTTTCCGTCACATAGCGCGAGGAAAGGTGTGTGGCGGCTTCGAGCGCTTCATCTGAAATTACCAGAT
>DAOTZP010000411.1:0-10647 GCA_034434265.1 Anaerolineales bacterium
GCCGCCCACCATGCGCTGCGCTTGCGCGCGCAGCGCGCCCAGCGGGTCAAGGTCGCCCAGCAGGTTAAGGCGCGCGTTGGCGCGGGCAAGGTCGCGGGTGGAAGCATAAGAATCCGCGATGATGATTCGATACTGGTCTTTGAAATCGGCGCGCAACAGCGCGGGGTTTGCGTCCACATATTCCACAGGGGAAATCAGCCAGGCGTAGGCAAGCCCGGCGGCGAATCCAATCAACAAGCCAAGCGCAGCCAGTACGATGTTTTTCATGGCGCGTGATTCCCCTGTGGTTGATACGTCTGCATGGCGTTGAGCAGCCCTTTTAAGATTGTCATTTCATATTCTGTAAAGTTATGCTGCGCGGCATAAATCAACGTTTCTTCCACAATTTTATCCGGCGGCTGGCTTCCCAGCAGGGCAAGGCGGCGCGCGCTGAGGGCGGGGTCTTGCCCGCGTTGATGCGCTTCCGCCACCATCAAGACAAAGTCGGCGCGGTAATCGGCGCGCAAAATGCCGGGGGTTACATCCACATATTCCACGGGGGCAATCACCCAGCCGTAGATTAAGCCAAGCGCAACGCCAATTGCCAGCGCGGTTAAGACGACAATCCAATTTGATGTTTTCATGCGGGGGATTATAACTGCGCGGAATGGGAAACAAAATATCCGGGCAGGGAATCGGCGGCACCCGAAAGCTCTTCCTTACCGTTGCTATCTTTCGATCCTGGCGGGGTTCGAAAGGTTTCGCCGCGCCGGTCCTGCCCGGACGAGCGCAAGCATACACGATGAATAAAAGGTTGTCAACTTGGCTGTTACAACAAACTAATCGGGTCAATTTCAATGCGCCAGTCGGCGGGCTTGACATCGCGCAAAACATCCACAGGGTTTGGCGCGCGGAGGATGATTTGCCAGCGGTAGATTCCATCCACTTTGGAAAAGAACGACGGAACGGGACCAATCAACTCGGTTTGAACCCGCTTTTCGGATTCAATCTTTGCGCGGAGTTTTTCCGCCACGCGCTTGGACTCCGCTTCGGCTTTTTTCTCGTCCGCGTGACGATACTCCAGCCGCGCAAGCCGCATAAACGGCGGATACCCCAACCGCATGCGGTATTCCAACTCGCGCTGATAGAAGCCATCCATATCATGTTTTGCCGCGAATTGAATCGCGTAATGTTCGGGCATGAAGGTTTGCAAAATCACGCGCCCGCCGCGCGCGGAACGTCCCGCGCGCCCCGCAACTTGCGTGAGCGTTTGAAATACTTTTTCGTTGGCAAACGGGTCTGGCAAAGTAAGTCCCACATCCGCCAGCACAATGCCGACAAGTGTGACAAGCGGCAGGTCAAGTCCCTTTGCAAGCATTTGCGTGCCGACCAAAATATCGGCTTGATGATTCGCAAAGTGCATGAGAATCATTTCATGGGAGTCTTTGGCGCGGGTGGTATCCCAATCCCAGCGCAGTGTCCGCGCCTGCGGGAACATCGCCTGCGCTTCGGCTTCCACTTTTTCACTTCCCAGCCCATACGCGCGGATATTTTTTCCGTTGCACGAAGGGCAGGTCTTTGGCATTTGGCGCGTGTAATAGCAGCGGTGGCAAATCAATTTTTCTTTTTGGTCAACATGCAGCGTCAGCGGCGATTCGCAGTTGGGACATTTGACATCGTATCCGCAATCGCGGCAAAAGACATAAGTCGCCGTTCCGCGCCGATTCAAAAACAGAATGACTTGCTCGCCGCGTGAAAGAGTCTCGGCGATGGATTCGCTCAACGCGCGGGAGAAAATCCCACGCCCGCCTGTTTTGAGTTCCTCGCGCATGTCCACGATTTGCACGGGAGGCAATTCTGATTTTGTCACGCGGTTGGGGAGGGAGAGAATCTTCAACGGCTGGTTTTGACCACCCGACCAGCGCTGCTCCACCGTGGGGGTTGCCGAGCCAAGCACGCACACCGCGCCGCAAAGTTTTGCGTATTCCTGCGCGGCGGTGACGGCGTGATAAAACGGCGGCTCCGATTGATAATACGAACCATCGTGACATTCATCCACCACAATCAAGCCAATATTTGCCAGCGGGGAAAACAACGCCGAGCGCGCGCCAATGACCACTTTCAATTTTCCGCTGCGCGCCCTGCGCCATGTGTCGTATCGCTCGCCTTCGGAAAGCTTTGAGTGAATCAACCCCACCTGACCGGGAAAGCGCGATAAAAATCGGCGCACGGTTTGCGGGGTGAGCGCAATCTCCGGCACAAGGATGATGACCTGCTTTCCGCGCTTGATGGTCTCTTCTGCGGCGCGGAGGTAAATTTCGGTTTTACCGGAGCCGGTCACGCCGTAGAGAAGGTAACTGGTAATTGGTAATTGGGGATTGGTAATTTGTTCAAGCGCGGAGGATTGTTCGGGGGTGAGTTGAATTTCTTTCGGCGCGGGTTCATCTTGTGACTTTATGTTCGCAAGCGAATCGCGGAAGATTTCATTTTCAAACAATCGAATCAATCCCATCTCTTCGAGCGTTTGCAAATCGGCAAGATTGCAGCCCGACTGGGCATACACCCATGAGAGATTAATTGCCTCAGGCTGCTGAATGAGAAAACGCAGCGCGGCTTGACGCCGGGCGAGCGTTTGCTTGGCGCCAAGCGAATTCATCGCCGCCTCAGCCTCTTCGGGACTCACCGCCAGCTGCGCCACGCGGACATATTTCACACGCACGCGCGGCGGAGGCAAAACGTGAGCGACGCTCAACACGCCCTTCTTTACCAACACCTGCGCCGTCTTGCGCCAATCCACTTTGGCAAAATGCGAATCAATCTGCCGCCCGCGCAGCGCGCCGCGTTCGGTTAGTAAAGACAGCAAGCGCTTTGTAGTTTGTGACTGACTACCGGCTGCTGATAACTGGTCACTGATAACTGGCAATTGGTAACTTGCATCCCGTATCTCATACCGCACATCCGCCTGCTGACTCAGTCCTGTGGGAATCATCAAATTCACAACCGAAGCCAGCGGGTTGAGCGTTGATTGCGCGAGGAATTTGGCAAGTTCAATTTGCGGTTGAGTTAAAACGGGCGCGGGGTCAAGAACATCCAAAATGGATTTTGGCTCCTGCACCGAAGGAGAATCAAGCAATTCCAAAATTACGCCCTGCGCGGTTTGCCTGCCAAATGGAACGGTCACCAAACAACCGATTTGCGCGTGAGCAAGCTCGGCTGGGATGGCGTAATCGAACAAACCGTTGATGCCGGGAAGGTTGACAACGATGCGGGCAAACATGCTTTGATTATAAAACCTCGAAGGTCGTAAAGACCTCCGAAGTTTGAATTACCGCATAACCACTGCCGCGCCGTATCCAACCACAGAAGAATTGTCCCCTGTAATGTCGCCTGATGTGGCGTATTTGAGGGTTTGCACTTTGCTTGCGCCGAGTCGCTTGGCGGCGTGCAGCATGGTCGCCACGGCGGCATGACCGCAGGCGAAGCCGAGCCCGCGCTGTTCCGCGTCAAAAATCAAATCGGGGTTAAAAGATTCAAACCGCGCGAGCATCTCTTCATCAAATTTTTTTGCGGTTTTTGAATCGTAAAAATGGGATAAATCGGTTGAGGCGACCAGCAGCATGTTTTTATCTGCGAGAATTTCCGCCAAGGCTTCGCCCAGCCGCGCGGCGATGAAAGGCTCTTGCGCGCGAATCATCAACGGCAAAAGCGAAAATTCACCCCGCAAGGCGCGCTGCAAAAAGGGCAGTTCAATTTCGAGTGAGTGTTCCTTGTCGTTGGGAATTGCGATGATGGGAATTTCAAGGTTGGCTTGCAACTCCGCCAGCGCGGAAGAATCTACGGGTATGTTCCCCAGCGGAGTGGCGTATGCGGCGTGCGCGGTGACGAGAATGGGATATGGGGCAAAGTTGTGAAACGGGGAAAGGACAACCACAAGGTCGGGTGAAAGTCCGCGCGCGGCGGCAAAGGCATACCCCGCCACATGCCCTGAATAGCGGTGACCGGCGTGCGGAGCGATGAGCCCAATCACTTCGCCGCGTAAAGCGGGGAGCTGGGCGTCGTTGAGATATGAATCAATGCTTGCGGCGAGTCTGTCTGGGTTCGATTCGTACCACGCGCCTGCAATCGGAGAGGGACGAACGATTGATGTTTCCATAAACTTATTGTAGCATGAAGAGACAATGAAAATTCATGCGGCAGGGAAACGATTTCAAAAAATTAGGAAGCAGTATCTAATTGGAAGGGCGTAAGCTGGCGGGCGGGTCGCCGCGCCACATTTCAATACGACGGAATGATTCCACATACCCCATTTTGAGGTAGGCGGGTAAATGCGGGTCGTTGACTTGAATATTTTCAATTTGGGTATCCAGTCGTGGATATTGTGAATGAAGATGCGTCAGCGCGGCGTAGGCTACATCTTCCGGGCTGCCTGCTTCGGTCTTCATCGCAAAGCGGGTGAGCAAAAACCGCTGGCGTTGATAAACCAGCCAGCCGCGGCTGTCATCGGCAAGCGTAACATGCAAGCCGGAAACATCATAAGCGTTGATGAGCGACTCGGATTGATTTGTCCACGGCTGGGTGCCGCGGTCATGCCCTACCAGCACGAGCGCGTCCATGCGTTCCATGCGGCGCGCGTCCGCAACGACGGGGGGCGGGGGCTGCAAGGGCGAGCGGCGCAAAACCAGCAGTTCGCCGACTTCATAAAACCCTAATTTCAAAAACAAGCGATGCGCGGGCGTGTTGTTTTTGATGACTTCAAGCATGATAAATGTGCGCCCAATTTGTTCGGCGCGGTCAATCAGCGCGCGCGTTAACATCTCACCGACGCCGCCGCGCCGCGTGCTGGGAATCACACCGAGGCGGGTGACCCAAGCGCGGTCTTTTCTTACGCCCAGCATGGCAACGCCGAGCATTTCGCGGTCGTGCGTCATGGCAACGAAGGAATCCTGCAGCGAAACATCGTAAGTTTCCACATACTCTTGCAGGCGCGCGGCATTCATGGGCATGGGGACGAGATAATCCACGCGGGTTTGGTTGTAGATGGCGGCAAGTTGCTCGTAGGTAAATTCGCTTGCGGGGACCAGAATATTTGTGGCGCTTTTTTGCGTTGAGAACATGTGCTACGTTTTCAGAAAGGAAGCAACCTTTGAAACAAAGTCGCTCACTTTTTCAATGGGTTTGGGGATATAACCGTTACAGCCGTATGATTCCACCATGCGTTTGGCTGTTTCATGGGGCCAGGCGGTAAAGGCAATGATAGGCGTATTTTTGAGCGTCTGCTCTTGCCGAAGCCAGCCCGCCAGCGTTTGCCCGTCGTAATCCGGCAAGCCGAGGTCGAGCAAAATCAGGTCCGGTTTTTCTTCGCGGGCGGCGCGCAGCCCGCTTTCGGCATCAAGCGCAAAGGCAAAGTCGTAGCCGTTCATGGTCAGCGCTTTGCGAACCAGCTCAACGGTATCGGGCATGTCTTCAATCAAAAGGATTTTTGCCATGTGTTTATTATACTCCCGCAAAGATGGAATATAATTGCCTCACTTTTGAAAGGAAGGCGCAAATGATGGGCGAACCCGTGTTAATTATGCTGGTGGAAGATAACGAAGACCACGCCGAGCTGGTGATGCGCACGCTGGAAAGCCATCACATTGCGAATAAAATTAAACGTTTTATGGATGGTCAAACCGCTCTGGATTATCTCTTCCGGCGGGGCGAATACGCATCCGCCGAGTCCAGCCCGCGCCCGCACATGATTCTGCTTGACCTGCGCCTGCCCCGCGTGGATGGGTTGGAGGTGCTGCGTCAAATCAAAGAGGAAACGGTACTTAAGAATATTCCTGTCGTTATTCTTACCACCTCCGAAGCGGAAAAAGACGTCGCCCGCGCTTATGAGCATCATGTAAACAGCTACCTTGTCAAGCCTGTGGGGTTTGAAGAATTCAACAGATTGATGAAAGATTTGGGCTTTTATTGGCTGGGTTGGAATACTCATCCAAATATTTAGAGCGCGTCAGGATTCTTTTTTTATTTATGAGCAAGACACCCATCAATATCCTCTTGATTGAGGACGAAGAAGCGCACGCGGAGTTGATTCAACGCGCGTTTGAAGAATTGCCGCAATTTTGCATTTATCATGCCTCGTCGCTTGCCGAAGCGCGGACAAAGCTGATTGAAAATTGGGCGGCGCTCATCATTGCCGACTGGCGGCTGCCTGACGGCGAAAGCGTGCAGTTGTTGGAAGCGCATCAAAATACGTTTGCCGCGCCGGTCATCTTAATGACCAGTTATGGCAATGAGAAAATCGCCGTCGAAGCGTTGAAATCCGGCGCGCTCGATTATGTGGTGAAATCGCCGGAGGCTATGATGGATATGCCGCATCTGGCGGAACGCGCCCTGCGTCAATGGCAAGCGCAGATGGAACGTCTGCAAATGCAGCAAGCGCTGGCGGAAAATGAAGCCCGTTTTCGGCTGCTGGCGGAAAATGCCAGCGATATGATTTCGCGGCTTTCCACCGGCGGTCATTTCCTTTACGTTTCCCCCGCCTGCCGAACGATTTTAGGATACGACCCGGAAGAGTTGCTCAACCGTTTAAGTTTTGACTTTGTTCACCCAAACGACCTTCCAAAATTTAAGACATTGTTCAGCGCGCAGCCGGATGCCGGCCGCGTTTATACAATTTCATATCAGGCGCGTCACCGCAGCGGGCATTATTTGTGGCTTGAATCTTCCGCCCGCGCCATTGTGGAGTCTCAGACAAAAAAAATTGTGGAAATTCAAACCGCATCGCGCGATATTACAGAAAGAAAAGCGGCTGAAAAAGCGCTTGAAACCGCGCATCAAAATTTGCAGGAGGCATACCAGCGCACGATTGAAGGCTGGGTGCGCGCCCTGGATTTGCGCGACCGCGAAACAGAAGGTCACACACAGCGCGTGACGGAACTGACCGTGCGCGTTGCGCGGCATCTTGGATTTACGCAAGAGGAACTCACGCATATTCGCCGCGGCGCGCTGCTGCATGATATGGGCAAAATGGCAATTCCCGATACGATTTTGCACAAGCCCGGTCCGCTCAACGAAGCGGAATGGGAACGGATGCGCCAGCATCCCATATATGCGTATGACATGCTCTCGCCGATTTCATATCTTCAACCCGCGTTGGAAATTCCATTTTGTCATCACGAAAGATGGGATGGCAGCGGCTACCCGCGCGGCTTAAAAGGGGAGGAGATTCCGCTGGCTGCGCGTTTGTTTGCCATTGTGGATGTGTGGGACGCGCTGCTCAGCGACCGCCCGTACCGCAAAAAACTGCCGCGTGAGGAAGTCATCGCTTACTTGCGCGAAAAATCGGGACAGTTGTTTGACCCCGCGCTGGTGGAATTATTTCTTTCAATTGTCGAGAAAGGTGAACATTAAATTTTCGGCGAAAGCGTAAAGAAAAACGCCGCGCCCTGCCCCGGATTACTTTCCACCCATATTCTGCCTTTATGGGTTTCGACGATGCGTTTTACAAGCGCAAGCCCAACCCCCGTTCCTTCGCTTTGCGCGTTCAATTTATTAAACAAGCCGAAGATGTGTTCGTGATGTTGTTTTTCGATGCCGATGCCGTTATCGCGGACATAAAATACGGGCTGGTCTTTTTCAAATCCCCGGCAGCCAATTTCAATGCGCGGCTGCGGCTGGTCTCCCATGAATTTTGCGGCATTGTCAATCAAATTTTGGAACACTTCAAAGATGCGGCGGCGGTCTCCGTAAATGCGGGGCAAATCTTCCGCAATCTGCACCTGTATGGATGCCTGACTTAATCTGCCTTGCAGCAGTTCAACCACCTCATGCACAAGCTGTGTTGTATCAATCATTTGCGAAGGCTCGCTTAACCTCCCAATGCGCGAAAGTTCGAGCAGGTCGTTGAGCAGCATTTGCATTTTATCCACCGCCTGCCCAATTCGGTGTATATCCGCTTCCAGCCGCGCCATGTCCCCTTTGACTGCGCTTGGCTGCAAAAAACCAAGAAAGCCCTTAATCGTAATCAGCGGGGATTTCAAGTCATGCGAGACGGTGTATGTAAATCGTTCCAGTTCGCTGTTCTTTTCTTCAAGTTCGTTGATGAGGTTTTCGCGCTCGGTTTGAATTAATTTGTTTTGCGTAATGTCGCGCACCATCATCATTGCTGAAAGGGGGGTAATCGGCGAAACCCGCGCTTCAAAAAAACGGGCGGCGCCGTTGACCGGCATCACATATTCAAAGGCGTGAATTTGATTGCCTTCCAATGTGCGCTGCACGGCAAATAACGCCTGCTCCGCAGCCACAACGGGAAAGAACTCGCGAATGTGCAAGCCAATCACCTGCTGCGAATTCAGCGCGGAAGATTCATTTGCGGGCGCTTTGAAATCCAAAAAGACTCCCTGATGTGAAATTTCAAATATCATATCCGGGATGGATGAAAAGATGGCGCGCAGGCGGGCTTCGCTTTTTTCGAGCGATTCGCGCACCCGCTTTTCTTCGGTCATGTCATAGAACATGGAGAGGATGCAGTCTTCCCCCCCCAGCTTCACCAGCTCATAAAACGCCAGCGTGGATTTGACCTCCCCGCTTTTGGTTGTAAAGCGGTATTCGGAATCGTAAATGGAATATGAACGCCGCAAGCGGTTGACAAATTGGTTTCGTTCGCTTTCCGAGCGCCATATTCCTATTTCGACGGCGGTTTTGCCTTGCACATCGGAAAAAGTAAAGCCGCTTAATTTCCAGTAGGCTTCATTTGCCTGAATCACGCGCCCTTCTTTTAGCGAAGAAATAATAATCGCCACAGGGCTGGCGTAAAAGACCTTGCGAAAGAGTTCCTCACTGGCGCGCAATGCCTCTTCAGCCGCCTTGCGCTCCGCCAGTTCTTTTTGGGTTTGCTCGTACAGCCGCGCGTTGTCAATGGCAATGGCAGCCAGCGCGGCAAACCGCTCCATCATGTCCACTTGTTCACGGGTGATGATTTGCGCTTTTTCAACAAAGGAGACGGAAATCACCCCAATCACTTCATTGCCCACTTTGAGCGGCACGCCCATCACCGCGTTGAACCCGGCACCGGAAAATTCTTCAAGGCGATTTTCCCAAGTACGGTAGTCTTGCACCACAAGCGTTTTGCCGGTTTCCCAAACTGTGCCGGTCACCCCTTCATTTTTGGGGGTGATGGACCCTGTATATGCGGAAAGAATGCCCACGCCAACCTCTTGCCGCAATGCCGATTTGTCCGGCAATACCATTTCAATTAAGCCGTGACGGGTATCCAGCAATTCGCAGGCGCGCATAAGAATCATTTCCAAAAGCGGGTTTAATTGGGAACGGTTAAGCAGCCCAAGCGCGGTTTCGTTCAGCGCGGCGAGATAGTTGGCGTGAATTTGCAGCTGTTCTTCCGCGCGCAGCCTTTCCCGCAATTCCAGGCGCGAAGCCTGCAATATTTTGTTCCAGTCCGCGTTGAGCATGTAAAGCAAAATCCCCACCAAAACCATTATGCCGGTCATATCGCGCGCGTAGCCGAGTGGGCTTCCGGCAACAAATTGGCGCGCGCCAATTTGTTCCATAATGGCAAAATACCATACGGCGAGAATGCTTAAGAGCGTTGCAAAAGAGGCAAACTTCCATCCGAGCAGCAGGCTGGCAAGCACAACAACCAAAATGTACGCGACAACCGCAAGGTCGCGCAGCCCGTCTGACGCCCATGCCTGCTGCGTTAACGTTCCCCACAAGCTGAATACAATAAAAATGCTTGCGGCATACACATAACCCTTGCGGGTCATGTATTGCACAAGCAAAAGCAGCAAAATGATGACCAAAAACGAAACCAGTGTGATGTTTTTGGTGTTTTGGATGCGAAAAAAAATCAGGAACGCCATGACCAAAATTGCCAGCCATGAAAAGTTAAAGATAAGCCGCGCAACGCGGTTTTTTTCATCATCCGCAAATATGGGGGGAAGGAAGAAGCGCGCAAGGCGTTTTTGCATTAACCCAATTATACGTGATTCAAGACTTCATTTTTTTTCTTTTCCCCGGTTGACGCCGCGCTTTTTTGATGTTATATTTTGTAAAATCTTGTGAAAAATAACAAAATATAACATGATGAATTCCGTGAGCCGCGAAAAGAAAATTTTGGAACTCCTGCAACAACAAGGCAGCGCTTCCATTCGTCAATTGGCGGAATTTTTTGGCGTTTCCGCCATGACCATTCACCGCGACCTGGATAAATTGGAACACGCGGGCGCTCTCAAGAAAAAACATGGCGGCGCAATTCTTGCCGCGCAGGCGGGAGAAAACGTCTGCGCCATGTGCAATAAAACGACCCAAGACCGCTTTGCGTTTTTGATTCGCCTGTCAAACGGGCGGCAGATTCGCACTTGCTGCCCGCATTGCGGGTTGATGCTGAAAAGCCAAAAGAAAAACTTGCAGGGACTGGCAGCCGATTTTTTACGCGGACAAATGGTGAGCGCAAACCACGCGGTCTATCTAATCGGCAGCGAGGTCAATGTATGCTGCGTGCCAAGCGTGTTGTGTTTTGTTTCCAGCCGGGATGCGGAAAAGTTCAAAAAAGGATTTGGAGGAAAGACCGCCTCCATGCAGGAAGCGATTGAATATTTACATCAATTGATGCGCGTGTAAAACGCGAATCCAAACTTAATTCATCGTAAAGGAAAAATG
>DAOTZP010000412.1:0-17775 GCA_034434265.1 Anaerolineales bacterium
AAAAATGCACGAATGAAAAAACTATGGTTTCTTTTTTTGGCGGGGATGTTTTTGCTGGCGTCATGCGGCGGTATGGGCGGGAATGCCAAAAATACCAGCGGCAAGTTTGAAATAAGCGGGGCCTGGGCGCGCGCGGGGATGAAAGACGGCAACAGCGCCGCATACATGGTGATTGGCAATGGCTTGAGCGTTGAAGATGAATTGCTTGCCGCCTCTTCCGATGTTGCAAACGCGGTGGAACTGCACCTGAGCAAGATGGAAAACGGCGTGATGAAAATGGAACAACAATCATCCATTGCGCTGCCCGCCAATTCCAATATCGAATTAAAACCGGGAAGCTTTCACGTCATGCTGATTGGATTAAAGCAGGAATTAAAAACGGGCGATACCTTTACCCTCACGCTGGATTTCAAAACCCATGAGGATATTACCTTGACCATCCCCGTAAAGGACGCCGCAAGCATGGGCGGCTCCGGCATGGACGGTCACATGCCTTAAAAGATTTGCGTTTTCGACAGACGCATTCTCCTTAAAAAAGACCTCCGCGTGTTTGGCAGCGCGGAGGTCTTTCATAATCCAATAAAGTTTATCAAGCCCCGAATTTCGAAAGATTGCGGTCTGCCTCGCCGTCAATGACCAACAAATTCGTAATTTTGAGTGATGCCAAATTTGTTAAGCAAAAACTTAAAATTAAGGGTTAGAATAAGCGCATTCAACGCGCATTTTATTCAAGAGCATTGGTGGAAATGGTATGCGCGCGTCTCTTACGAATCAACAACTCAGTCAGACAACAAAGCGGTATTTGCTTCATACACAAAAGGAGGCAGCCATGTCTTACACGGTTTTTTATAATTCCACAGACGGAATGATTGAAATGAACGCCGAACAATTTGTGGATATGCGGCAGTTCAAAGAAATTGCCGCTGAAATTATTCAAATGATTAAACGGGAAAAATGCCTGCGCGTCTTGAGTGATTTCCAAAACGCAAAATTCAACTTATCCATCATGGAAGTTTATGACGTGCCGCAGATTGTTGCAGGCATTGGCGCGGAAACAGGCGTAAATGCGGAAGACATTCGACAGGCAATTGTAATTTCGGAACGCGACCGGGAAATCTTCTCGTTTTTGGAAACTGTCAGCTACAACCGCAACCAAACCGTGAGAATTTTTTTCAACCGCGCAGAAGCCCGCGCATGGCTGTTAAACATCAAAACGTTACCCGCTTCGCCGGATACAAAGCAGACCTTTTAAGTATGCGCCTTCGGGGAAATGCAAACCAACAGGATGGTCTGCGGCTTGATGCAAATGCCCGATGATTGCCGCATCCACGCCCGCATCCACTGCGGCGGAGGCGGTGATTTTTTGGAAGAGCGCGGCATCAACCCCGCCGGAGCAGGAGAACGTGGCAAGAATTCCGCCGGGGCGCAGCAACTTAAACGCCAGCAAATTAATATCCTTATACGCGCGCGATGCCTTTTCAGCATGGGCGGCGGTGGGCGCAAACTTGGGCGGGTCAAGAATAATCATGTCAAACGAGCGGTTTTCGTCGCGGAATTTTCTCAGCAGTTGAAACACATCGCCTTCGAGGGCGGTATGTTTTTCCGCAGGCAAATGATTGATTGCGATGTTTTGACTTAACAAATCCAGCGCATCGGCGGAAGAATCAACCGATAAGACGGACTTTGCGCCGTTTGCCAGCGCGTGAACGGAAAATCCGCCGGTATAACAAAAACAGTTCAACACATCGCGGTCTGCTGCCAGCAGCCCAACCCGGCGGCGGTTTTCACGCTGGTCAAGGTAAAAGCCGGTCTTGTGTCCCTGCGCGATGTTGACGTTAAATTTCAAACCGTATTCAACAATGGGTAAAGTGAATGAAGAAAAATCGCCGCGTAAAATCCCGGTCACAGGTTTCAAGCCTTCCAATTCACGCACATCGGCATCGGAACGTTCATAAATGTTTTTCACGCCGGTTTCTTCCACAAGCAAATCGGCGATGGATTGTTTCCAAAATTCCGCGCCGGTAGTCAACGCCTGCACGACAAGCGCGTCATTGTATCGGTCGGCAATCAAGCCCGCCATGCCGTCTGATTCGCCGTGCAGGATGCGGTAAGAATCCGTTTCGCGGGTCAGGTTCCACGATTGGCGCAAAGCCAGCGCGGCGCGAATCCGGGCGCGGAAAAAGTCCGCATCCACAGATTGATTGCCAAACGTCCAAACGCGGGCGCGAATCTGTGAATGCGGCGAGTAGGACGCACGGGCAAGAAATTCGCGCTTGGCGGAATATACCTCCACCGTTTCGCCCGCAGCGGGATTGCCCTCAACAGATTCGATGGCGCTGGCAAACACCCACGGGTGCCGGCGCAACAGGCTTTTTTCACGACCTGGTTTGAGGATGAGATTCATGTTTACCAATCATTATTTTTTTCATAGCCCAACCGTATCAACAAATCCCCCGCCGTTTCTTTGAACAAGTTTTTATGGTCATCGGTGAAATGCTCTTTCCATCCGCCCGTTTTGCCGGAGCGGAAGGTGTGGCTCTTCTTCGGCTGAATCGCCTCGACCAAAATGGACAGCGCCTTTTCACGCGGAGTTGGAATCTTGTAGCCGGTCTTTTCCACCGCGTCGAGCATCGCGGCAAGAGTCGCGTCGCGGTTGTTTATCAAATCCTCGAAGCGGATACACATCACATGGTTTTGCCGCGAGGCGTCCAGCCAGCGGAAGACGCCCTCGTAGCGTTCCTTGACGCTGACCATCTTCAAGTCGTCCTTCTCAATACCCGTGATTGCCACTTTTAATCGCGCGCCAAAATCGGGCAGAGATTTGTAATACTCGTGCATCCCGTGTTCTTCGCGCATATCGGTCGCAAAGAAGACCTGCGAAACCAGCATGTCGCGCGGGTCGCGGTAGATGAAATAATTGACGCGCTCCGGCTGACACAACACGGCGAGATTTTCGGGCGTGGCGTCCACATAGCCCCAGCCGATGACTCCCTGCGGAACGGAGCGCAAATCCCTTGCCACTTCGTCCGCGCTCCGCCGTCCGCCGTCTTTTTTGATGGTGCGAATCGGCTCGGCTTCCACATACTTGTACGGCATGATTTGGGTAAAGCCGTTCATAATTTGCAGCAGCAAGTGGGAGCCGCTCTTGGGCTTGGAGTTGGCGAACACGGGCGGGGCTTCGTCAAAAGAAAACCGCCGCCAGCGCAATACGGCTTGGGCGGTCTTTGCGTAAGGGCGAAGGTTGCGGCGGAGATTCATAAATTCTGCAGGTTATACGTTACAGGTTACGGGTTACAAGTTGCAGGTTACAAAGTTACAGGTTGCAAATTACAGGTTATAACCTTTATCACATATCTTGTATCCCGTAACGTGTATCCTGTATCTTGTATCTTGTATCTTGTATCCCGTAACGTGTATCTCGTATCTGGTACTATTCATTCACCACACGACGGAGTTTCTTCATCGAGCTCAGCTCGGATTCGTACACCTTCTTCACCCCGTCGCCGAGCGAGGCTTCCGTCACGCGGATATATTTGACCAGCTTCTCAAATCCGCCCGGCTCCACCGATGCGGCTTGGTCGCTGCCCCACATGGCGCGGTCCAGCGTGATGTGACGCTCAATAGAAGAAGCGCCCAGCGCCACCGCCACCGCCGAGGGAACAAGTCCCACTTCGTGTCCTGAATACCCAATTGGGTTTTTGGGAAATTCGCGGCGCAGGGTTTCAATCATCTTCAAGTTCAATTCTTCCGGCTCGCACGGGTAGGTGCTGGTGCAGTGCATGATGACCAAATTATCATCTCCCACCGCGTTCACGCCTTTGTAAATCTGCTCCATGGTGGACATGCCGGTCGAAATAATCAGCGGCTTGCCGGTCTTGCGGACGTGCTTCAGCAAGTTGTGGTCGGTCAGCGAGGCGGAGGGAATCTTATAGGCGGGCGTGTCGAACTGTTCCATGAAATCCACCGAAGGCTCGTCCCACACCGAGACCAGCCAGTCAATGCCTTTTTCCTTACAGTAGCGGTCAATCTCGCGGTACTCCCGCTCGCCAAACTCCACCTTGTGACGGTATTCCAAATAAGTGATGTAGCCCCAGGGCGTCTCGCGCATTTGCTTTTGCTGTTCGGGCGGCGTGCAAACTTCGGGCGTGCGCTTCTGGAACTTCACCGCGTCCGCGCCCGCATGTGCCGCCGCGTCAATGATTTTCTTGGCAATGTCCAAATCGCCGTTGTGATTAATTCCAACTTCCGCGATGATATACGCGGGATGCCCGTCGCCAATCATGCGGTTTCCAAATTTAATTTCACGAGTCATGTGTTCTCCTTGATACTAGATATTAGACGACTAGATATTAGACGACTAGATATTAGATGATTAGATAATAGATGAATAGATAATAGATGAATAGATGACAGGAAATCAATCAATCTCCAATCTCCAATCTTCTAATCCTCTATTCTCCAATCTTCTAATCCTCTAATCTTCTATTCTTCTATTCTTCTCTTCAACACCATCTCGCACAATTCGCGGATGGCGCCGCGCCCGCCCATTTTACTCAAAACATAGTCCGCCGCGCGAATCACTTCGGGGTAGGCGTCCGCTACCGCCACGCTCCACCCCGCGACTTCAAAACACGGGAGGTCGTTCAAATCGTTGCCGATATAGATGACCTGCTCCGCGCGGATTCCCTTACGGTCAAGCAGTTCGCTCAACGCCCTGCCTTTATCCTTAAGTCCGACGTTGTGAATCGCTTCCACGCCCATCTTCTTCGCCCGCGCCAGCACCACCGGGTTCGGCTCGGAGGAAAGAATCATCGTTTCAATCCCCTTTTCGCGCAAGGTCTTGATGTGCATACTGTCGCTGCGCGAGGCGGAGACCATCTCGCGTCCGTCCTGGTCTGTTATCACCAAGTTATCCGTCACCACGCCGTCGAAGTCGCAGACGATGAGTTTTATCTCTTTGGGCATGGGGCGCCGCGCCCTTTGAGCGGGCGAGACCATCTCCAAGCCGCTGTAAACCACCGTTTCATATTTCGCCCAATCCGCCAGCGTGTCAATATCCACCGTGTATTTTGGGTCAATGACCAGCGGATAAATCACGTCGCCCGTGAGCGAATTTTTCCGCGCAATGGTGGATGTGCGAATCGCGTCAATGTGTCCCGTTTGCCAGTAAACGGGCGGAAGAATCTGGCGGGGGGCGTTGTACGGTTCGGGGATTCCCTCCACCTGAAGCAAAGGCGCGAGCGGTTTGTCCTCGCCGCTGAATCGCCACATCTTGAAAGGATTCTGCCCGGCGGGTACGACTCCGCGCACGCAATCCGCGTCTGGGTGATTGAGCAAAATGCGAATGGCGCTGTCCACCATCCCCTTTGGGCGAATCGGCGACGTGGGGCGAAGTTGAATCACAATTTCGGGATGATAGCCTTCGATTTCTTCCAGAAATTTCAGCGCGTGTTCAAAGACGGGCAGGTCGGTGGTCTTGTCCTGCGCCAATTCTGCGGGGCGAAGGAAGGGAGTCTCCGCTCCCCACTCGCGGGCGACCGCGGCGATTTCCTCGTCGTCGGTGGAGACAATCACGCGCGTTACGAGTTCGGATTGCTTCGCGGCGGCGATGCTCCACGCAATGAGCGGATAGCCCGCAAAACTGCGGATGTTCTTGCGCGGAATTCCTTTCGAGCCGCCGCGCGCGGGGATTAATGCAAGTATCTCAGTCACAGAAAATCCTTATAGCCCAACTTGATAAACCATGAAATGACCGTTCAACGGATGTTTGATGGAAAATGATTTTATCTTTCTCAGTCGCTCTTCGCCAAAAACCGCTTGCATATTTTCTTGAACGGCTCTTTTTTCTTCCTCGTCATGATATGGAACAACAAGGTTCAAAGTATCGTCTTTGATTTCAGGATATTGGCTGGAATTCAAAATGTTGCCTTCGGGCTTTACTTCAGCCATCACGCGAAAACGCAAACGCACGGAAGCCTTTTCCACGTTTCTCACGCGGCTGAAACTTTCCTGCCGCAAAAATGCGGATTTCAGTTTGTCTTTGACTTCCTCCGAAATATCCGGGTCGGTTAATTCTTCGTCCAAAACTTGCGCGAAAGAATCGCGTATCAAATCTTCCGCCTTGACCGTCTCGAAGAAACTGCCGTGAATCAGGCAGATTTTTTGGCTGCCGCGATTCCGTCCGCGCGCGAGATAATAAACCTCGCGTTCTTCCAAAGAGTAAACGTCGTCTCCCGCCTCCCGCATTTGCTTGAAGATAATGCTGTTTTGAGAAGGGACGACGTCCCGAATTTTCTTTCTGCCTGTCGGGATTGTGGAGTTAAACGAAGCGATGGAATAAGATTGACTGTCTTTTAATTCAATTAATTCGCCGCCGGTAAAACGGGAGCCGCCCGCGTTTATCCTGATGGCAAGGTCCGGAAAAACGCCCCGATTTTTACAAGAAAGCATATCCGCAGGGAACGGAAAATCATCGAGAGATTTAAGTCCCGCGAATTTCGCTTTATTCTTAACCAAATTGCTCCAAAAATTGAAAATCGAATACATGTTTTACCCAAACAACGAAGGCTGTTTCATCTTTTTCTTCGCCGGCGCAGAAAAGGAAGTCTTTCCCCAAACTGCGGGCAGGTTTTCCGTGCGCGCATAATCCTCATAATATTTTTCGATGTTATCGGCGTCGCGAATTTCTTCCAAACGAGAACGAATCATTTTGACGTTTTTAGGGTCAATCTCAATTCCGACGCTGTTTCGATTGAGTTGATATGCCGCGACTAAAGTTGTGCCTGTCCCGGCAAATGGGTCAAGCACGGTATCGCCGGTTGCGGACGAAGATAAAATGATTCGCAGCAACAACGCGAGCGGCGCTTGTTGCTTATGAAATCTTTCCCCGTCCTTATTGCGAATCGCCTCGTCGCCGGCAAAATAACCCGAAGTTAATTCGCGGATGTCGTCCCAAACGTCGGTGACATAAACGCCGTTTTCGCGCTGAAATTTGTAATTTGCGGGCAAAGGCGGCGAGATTCGCAAACGGTTAAATATCCGCGCCTTTTCGCCTTTTGTGGCGTAGGCGATGATTTGATATTGCTTGCCATATTTGCCTGAAACCGGCACGGCGGACGTTTTCTTCTTCCAAATAATCAGGTTTTGGAAAGTCCAACCAGTCTCGCGCAAGCAGCGCAAAACTTCTTCCGTATTTTTTTCGCGCTGCATGAAATAAACCGCCCCGCCTTTGGAGGTTATGTCAAAAGTTTTTTGGCAGACCTCTTTCATCATTCCCCAGTATTCTTCGGGCGAAAGATTGTCGTCATGGAAAGAATAATCTTTTCCTTGATTGAACGGCGGGTCAAGGAACGTTAAATCAACCGCTTGGGGAAAATTCGCGCGGTTCAGGAGTTCCAGACAATTACCTGTCAGAAGTTTATACTCTACCATATCGAACTCCTTGCGATATGCTGCCACATACTACCACGCCGTCCAGCCGCCGTCCACAATCACGTTATTGCCCGTCATATAAGACGAAGCGTCCGAAGCGAGGAACAATAATGCGCCGTTCATTTCGTCCTTCTTCGCCATGCGCCCCAAAATCGTCTTGGCGGAATAGTTCTGGACAAAATACTCTTCGTGATTGTTGAACACGCCGCCGGGGGTGAGCGCGTTCACGCGGATTTCCGTCCCCGCGTAATAGGCGGCGAGATATTTGGTGAAGCCCATTACGCCCGCTTTGGTGGTGGTGTAATAGACCGGCTTGAACGCCACGCGCTTTCCGTCTTTGATGTAAATTCTTTGGTCGGGACCGTTCAGCCCGTAGGTCGAGCAGATGTTGATGATGCTGCCCTTTTTGCCCTGCGCGTTCATCTGTTTAACGCAGGCTTGCGTGACGAGAAACATCCCCGTCAGATTGACGTTGAGGGCGGCGTTCCAATCCGCCAGCGGATAATCTTCAAACGCGCCGGGGGCGATTCCCTTCGCCGCCGCCGCGGGGTCGAACTTCGGGTCGAGCGCGGCGGAATTGACGAGGATGTCAATCCGCCCGAAATTTTCCACGACGGCTTTGACCATCGCGTTTACGGATTCGGGTTGGGTAATGTCGGTTGCGACGCCCATCGCCTTGTATCCGCTTTGGACGAGTTCGTCGGCGACCTTTTGAGTCGCTTCGGCGTTGAGGTCCACCACGGCGACCGCCGCGCCCGCTTCCGCCAGCGTGCGGCAAAATTCCTTGCCGAGCAAGCCAACTCCGCCGGTGACAACCGCCGCGCGGCCCGCGAGATTGAATTTATCGAGAATGGTCATGGGGTTTCCTTTGCGTATCCCAGTTACGATTTACGAATTACTGGCAAGTGGTAAATGGTAATTGGAGATTGGTAATTGGAGATTGGAGATTAAGGCTGCGCCGTATAGATTCTGTCGCCCTGCGTTTGAAGCGCAAGGTACAAGCCTTTGGATAATTGTTCGTAAATTTGCCGGGTTTCCTCTGACTGAGAATCCACATCAAACAATGCCAAAACGGCGTTGCCGGAAAGCACATCGTTTTGCAGGTTACGCGCTCCCTCGTCAAAATTTCCGCGCGGGAGCAGGGTAACGGGGTCAATCAAGTCGGGGAGGACGTAAGCAGGGCGGTTGGTATAAAGGTACACGGCAGGCGCTTGATTGGTATAAATGCGCGCGCCTTCCGGCAGTTTGCTGATGAAATCCATCGCTTTGGAATCATACCACTTGAAAGAGGCGTAGCCTTGTCCGCGCCCGATATTAAGCGCGCGGGCAAGCGTAAATGTCTCGGCTGCGGAAAGAGAAAAAAGAAGCAGGAAAACAAAAAGGGCAAGTCCGCGCCAAAAAGTATGACGTTTGCCCCACAGCCAGACGAAAAAATTTACCAGCAGAATTAAAAGGGCAACATATACAGGCGCAAGAATTCTTAATTTGAATTTGGTGCTTGCGTCAAAGAATAGCATGGACGAGAGAATGGACGCGAGGTAGCCAAAGATATACAAGCCATTCAAAAACGATAATGTTTCAGGCATTGGGCTGGATGGCTGAAAAAATTTTTTCAAGCCTTTGGCAAATACCCAAACCAGCAGGGCAAAAGCAATGACGCCAACAAGAATAAAAAGCGATGTTCCGTCTTTGACCATTGCGCGGCGCAAAGATTCGACGGGAATCAAAAACTCGGAGATGTTGTAGATGAACGAGCTGATATGTTCCTCGCTGAGCGGGTGATAGACAAAGGCGCGGTTGGTGGCGTTATCCGCAAGCAGTTTGTTTCGGATGCTCCACGCAAAGGCAAGGGGAAGAAAACCGGCAAGAAAAATTCCCGCGTTCTTAAGACGCTGCCTCCAGCCGTCTTGCAAAAGAATAACGGCGGCGAAAAACGTGGCAAGTAAAGCCAAGCCCGCATAGCGGGTGAGATAAGCAAGGGAAGTTAAGACCCCGGCGGCTGCCAGCCATTTGGCGTTTGAGGTTTTGCATCCAAAGTCAAAGGTCAAAAACGCGGCGAGGGTGAAGAAGATATACAGCGGCTCGCTCATGGCGTCGGCATGGGCGTTGAAGAGCGAGGCGTTGACAAAAACCAGCAAAGCAAGCGCAGCGCCCGCAAGCTGGGATTGGGTCATGCGCCAGCCAATTACGCCGCACAAAAAAATATTTGCGCCAAACAAAAAGGCATTCAAAAACCATACGGCGCGGAGCGGGTCCATGCCGCTAATGCCAATAAACGCAAGGGTGATGGGAAAAACAGGGGGAAAGTGCGTGACAGGTTGATTGGAAGCCAGCCACGCTTCGCGGTAGCCGTTTCCGCTTAAGATGCTGCGCGCGCCCGCAATATAGGCAATTGAGTCATCGTACAGGGCAAGACCTTCGGGCGTGGCGTAGAGGATGAGACTCATTCCGCCAAGCGCAAGCAAGCCGAGTGTCAGAAAAAACGCGCGTTGTTTCATAATCATAAAAAAGACCTGACGGGTTGTACGAAAAACCTGTCAGGTCATGACGCCGGTTTTTTTTATTTCACAGGCAGCAGAAAGCCCTGCTCTTCAAGATACTTGATAATAATGCGGGCGTTGTCTTCAGGAGTTGCGCCAAAACCTTTGAGGGTAATTTCCGGTTTGATGGGCGGTTCGTAGGGGTCGTCCACGCCGGTGAAGCCCATCGGCTTGCCTTCCTGCATGGCTTGGCGGGCTTTCTTGTAAAGACCTTTCACGTCGCGCTCTTCGCAGACTTCGACGGGCGTATCCATGAAGACTTCGATGAAGTTTTCGCCAACCATTTTGCGGGCTTCTTCGCGCGCGGCGCGGTAGGGGCTGATGGCGGCGCAGATGACGATGCCGCCCGCGTGAACGATTTCGCCCGCGACGAATCCGATGCGCAGGATGTTGGTATCGCGGTCTTCTTTGCTAAAGCCCAGACCTTTGGAAAGGTGCGTGCGGACGACGTCGCCGTCGAGGATGGAGGTTTCGCGCCCGCGCTCCAAAAGCAGCGTGGTCAGCACGGAGGTGGTGGCGGATTTGCCCGAGCCGCTTAAGCCGGTAAACCAAATACAAAAGCCCTGTTTGTGGCGCGGCGGATACATCTCGCGGAGGATTTCCGCCGTTTCGGGGCGGGTGAACCATTCGGGCAGCAGTTTGCCTTTGGCGAGATATTCGTCGCGGACTTGCGTGCCGGAGATGTTCGCGGTCCTCGCGCCCTTCGGCACGTCCTTCTCTTCGACGTAGCGGTCTTCGTCGGGGAGATAGACGAGCATTTCAAAAGGCACCATCTTCACGCCGATTTCAGCTTCGTACTTTTGCAGGAGTTCCTGCGCGTCGTAGGGACCGTAGAACGGCTTGCCCGTAGAATCGTTGCCGGGTCCGGCGTGGTCGCGCCCGACGATGAAATGATTCGCGCCGTGATTGCGGCGGATAATCGCGTGCAGCAGGGCTTCGCGCGGACCCGCCATTCTCATCGCCAGCGGCAGCAGGCTGAGCAGCGTGGAGTTTTTGTCGTAGTAGTTATCCACCAGCGCCTTGTAAGTGCGGACGCGGGTGTAGTGGTCCACGTCGCCGGGTTTGGTCATACCGACGACGGGGTGAATCAACAGCGAGCCGTTCACCTGGGCGGCGGCGCGCTTGGTCAATTCTTCGTGAATGCGGTGCAGCGGATTGCGCGTCTGGAAGGCGACGACGTTGTCGTGTCCCATGCCTTCGAGAATGGCGCGGACTTGCGCGGGGGTGTGGCGGAGATTCACAAAGTCGTAATACTTCGGCAGGTTGACGACTTTCATCGGTCCGCTGATGCAGACTTTGCCCCAGCGCGCCATTTCGGAAACCATCGGGTGTTTCGAGTCGGTTGAGCCGTAAGCCAGCGCGGCTTCGGTCTCGGCATCCCAGTGATAGACTTCGTCGAGGCGCATGATGGCGATAAGGTCAAAGTTGGCGTTGCGCAGCGCGAGTTCCTCTCCGACGGTGGGCAGTTCCTTTGGGTCGGCGGTGAGGGTGATGGGCAGCGGGAAGAGCGTGCCGTCCGCAAGGCGCATTTCGCGCAATACGCGGTCGTAATCGGCTTTGCCCATGAACGTGGTCAGCGGGGAAAATCCGCCCGTGGCGATGAGTTCCAAATCGCACAGGTTACGCATGGTGATTTTGATGGCGGGCATGTGCGCGGCGCGCTCAATTAATTCTTCGCGCTCCTTGCCTTCCACGACCAAATTTACCAGCTTGCCTCCGTAGGGAGGAATGAGTTTTGCTTTTGCCATTTTGTTTTTGCTCCGTTATTTTTATAAATCTCGAAGGTCTGTTCGACCTCCGGGATTTGAGGTATGCACAAGAGCGAATTATACTCCAAAATTCAGCGGGTGAATTTTGGAATTTTGTTACTTGAAGGGAATCCCTTTTTAGATGATAATGAAATTAATTCTTTTCTCACATTGCCGGAATATTATCCATGCCCGTCATATTTGAAACCATTGACCCACGCGGAAAGAAAGTCATTTGCACTGAAGAAGTTTGGCTGATTCATGTATTGGATGGACATCCAGAAATGGAAGGTCTAGAAGATGAAGTCAGGCGAGCCATACAAGAACCGCTGTACATGATGATTTACGAGGACAAGGATTACCCCGAACGGAACATTTATTATCGGCAAAGAAACAAACACACCTACATCAAAGTCGTGGTCGAATTCCTAAAAGATGATGGCGTTTTGATTACCGCTTATTTGACAGACTCAGTCAAGCCAGGAGAAAAACTATTATGGACGCCCGTATCAAAAAACTCGTAGATACGCACTCCCTAAAGATGAATTTATGGAAGGAAGCCGCGCGTAAGAATGCGCCGCCGTATTTTTACGCGAATCGGCGGATTGACGTAGTGATGGTCATGGTCGTTGACCCGCGCACGCCAAAGGTGGCGCATTTTGTAGATGAGCATGTCGCTTTGCTGTACGAAGAAGAATCACGCGAGGTCATCGGTTTCCGAATCGAAGGCTTCGAGAAAAGTTTTCTGCCGAAATACGCCAGCCTGCAAAAAGTGTGGAAGTTGAGCGACATCAGTAAGGAATTAACTACCGTCGGCGACCTGCACATCACCGCCCGCCAGTATGAAACCCAAATGGCGATGGAACTTGCCAAAGTAGCCCGTCCCATTCTGGCAAAGGCGGGAATGGAAGTGCCAGCGTTTGCGTAGAATGGCAACAAAAAAACTTCCCAAATCGGGAAGTTTTTTTGTTGTTTTTTTAGAAAGCAATTTTGAAATGCGCTTTTTCAAAATGTAATGGTCGTTTCATCCCCCGCGATATTTCTCACCTTTAAGCGCAGCGGCTTTTTGGGCGATTTTATCCTGCCATCCCAAAATTCTTTGGTTTTCTCGCCATTCCGAATGACAAAGCCTTTCTTGTCAATTTTGATTTCGGCGTCGCTGTGCCATATTCCTTTGGCGGATGTGCAATCCAAACTGACCAGTTCAATCAGTTCCAGCCCGTTCTCGCTGACTTCAATCGGCTTGAATGACGAGCGTTTGCCGTTTTCTTTTTCGTCTTCACCGCCGTTTGCATCGTCCAATTCAATTTGCGTTGCCTTGCCATTCAAGCCGCGCTTTTGGTTGTACGCCTCTATCTTTTGCATGAGACGATCGGAATAGAAGCGGGTCAATTCAACCGTAAAACCGTCTTTGCCTTTGCTGACCTTGTATTCCACTTCGTCATTCGCCACAATTTCGTGCAGCACTTCTTTCAGGTCGCGCAGTTCCACCTTGATTTGCGGCAGGGGATTGTATTCGGCAATGAATTTTTCCAGTTCTTTTCTATCTTCCACATCCACAAAATAGACAATGACCTGTTGAACGTCGTCGGGTAAATCGGGCAGGGCTTCGTTCAAAATGCGGTTGAGCAGGGGCTTGTCGAGAATCTTTTGGGTATGGTCGAGCAGGTTGGGCAGAAAGACGGGCATCAAGCCTTTTTTGCTGTCGTGAATGCCGCCCGCCCAGAACGAATCCAAATCGCTGACTTTGCCCAAGCCTGGAATCAAGCCAAACAGTTTATCCATCGTCTGCGCGGGGTTGCGGAAGAGCGCCACGCCGTCTTTCACTTCCAAAATATCAAGGGAAGCCCCCGCCGCTTTGAGACGGTCGCGCGCGGTTTGGATGGAGTTAATGCCCACGTCAACGTGGATGAATCTCCTGCCCAAATCGTGCGCCACCTTTGCCGTCACGCCGCTGCCGCCAAAGAAATCGGCGACTACCATGCCCGCGTTGCTGCTGGCTTCGATAATCCGCTTCAGCAGGGTTTCGGGTTTTTGGGTGGCGTAATCCTCACGCTCAGATGCCATTGAGTTTATATATGGTATATCATCCCACCAGTCTTTCATTCTTGTTCCCTCACTTTTATACAACTTATACTTTTTTCCGTTTAAGTACTGCCACCTGTAAACCCCCTTTTCATCTTCTTCAGTAAAATGCGAACCATCATCTGCATAAGGTTCAAAAGGCTGATTCCAAATGAAATCCTCATTCTTTGTAAACCAATAGACAACATCGTGTGAATTTTGATAAGTATTTGACTTTGCTGTCCAACGCCTATATGCCCAAATAATCTCGTTTTTAAAATTATTTTCCCCAAACACCTCATCCATCAGCACTTTCACATAATGCCCAATATGCCAATCCAAATGCACATAAATACTGCCCGTCTCGCTCATCACGCTTTTAATGGCTTGTAAATTCTCGTACATCCAGTTCAGGTAGGCTTCCTTGTTCCAAATATCGCCGTACATTTTCTCTTCAAAACCGCGCAGTTCGTCATTGTCCATCTCCTGCTCGGCTTGGGCAATGGCTTGCGCCACCTTGGGGTTGCGGCGCAAATAAATCTTCTTGGCGTAGTCCGCGCCGCTGGCAAAGGGCGGGTCAATGTACACCAAATCCACTTTGATTCCCTGCTGTTTCAAATAGGCGCAGGCGGAAACGCACTCGCCGCGAATCAGCAGGTTGCCATTCGGTTTCTCGCCAATCGTCTCCACCGTTTCCACTTCGTACAGGGGCAGTCCGCGCAAAATGCGGGTGAAGACCTTGTCGTTATCGCGGTATTTCAAGGCGCGCTGCGTGCGCGTAAAGTTGTTCAAAATGGCTTGCCCCTGAATGGGTTCAGGGTAGTAGGGGATGTATTGGATGGGCATGAGTGAATCTCCAGTCCCTCACCCTAACCCTCTCCCAAAGGGAGAGGGGACTTCGGGATGGGGGAAAAACCGTCAATTGAAAAACTCCCGAATCTTCTCCGCCAACTTTGTCAGGTTGACTTCGGGCTTGTCGTCATCGCGCAGGAAGAGAAAATCGAAACGCTGGTAACCGAACTTGTCCTTGTTGATTTGCAAAAAGCCGCCTTCCATGAAACGTTTGCGGCTCTCGAACTTTTGGGCAAAGCCTTCGCCTTTGGTTTCCACAATCAACACCTTGTGCGGCTGCTTGCCTTTGCGCTGCAATATCAAAAAGTCGGGCGTATATTCGCCGAGCCGCTTCCAAAAATCGCCCTTCTTTTCAAAACATTGAATCACAAACTCGGTCAATCCGCGCTCGCCGTTGTAGTAAATTTCCAATTTGCGCTGTTTGAACTCGTTCAGCAGCAGGCATTGTTCCAAAAAGTCCTTCTCGAATCCGCTTTGGCGGAAGTCATAAGGCAGGTAGTGAAGCGTCTGCTCCTTCATGCGGACAGCCAGCGAAGGTTCGGGCAGGGGCGGCAGCATCCCTCCGAGCAGGTCGGCATTTGCGGCGAGTTGGGCGTGCAATTGCTCCGCCGCCTTTTGCTGTTCATCCAGCGTACGCGCCCCGTCCCAACCGCGTTTATCGCCGCCCAAAATGGTGTTCACGTCCGCTTCGGGCGGGTACAGTTTGGAATGAGCAGGCACGGGCGTTAACTTTTCCGCCAGCAGCAACTCGGCTGTTTCGGGAATCACGTCCGCCCGCATGGTCAACTCGCGCCGCGCCGCAAAACACAGGCGAATTGCCGCACGGATGGCATCCTGGTCGTACAGTTCGTTATAAGCCAGCCCATCGTTCTGCCTGACCGTGATACGGTCAAAAACCTTTTTCAACAGGGCGGAATGTTCGCGCAGTGCAGGGAAAGTTAGCGTATTGAAACTTTCTTTGACAATGAGCGCCAGCCACAGGTCAAACCGCGCCCCGCCTCCCGCCAGACTGGAAACGGCTTGCACGCCGTCGAATTGAATCTGCGCCGAAAGAGCCACCTCCCCGCGTTTGACCAGCGCCGCCGATTTGTACTCATCCAGGCGGGCGAGCAGCGCGTTCAGGTTCTCCTCCGCTTGCGCTTGCTGTGTGATGACCTTCGTCTCGTAATGGATTCGCAACTGGTAAAAGTCAATCTTCGGCAAGCCTAAATACTCGGCGCGGGAATGGCGCGTAACGGGAGCGGACTCGCCGCCTTTCGTCAGCGCGTTGATTTCCTGCACGCTGGTATGCTGTTCTTCCTTCAACTGCTTATCAAGAATCTTGACGTTCTCATCGTTCAGCCAAATGAGCGCGGTTTCGTCCGCGCCCCTGTCCACCTCGCGCAGGCAGCGGCAGGCGGTTTGCAGCACCATATTCGTGGGGCTGTCGCCTTTTTGCGCCAAAATCACGCCTGTCAACGATTTGCAGTTCCAGCCTTCCTTGCCCACCTGCACCAGCAAAATGACGCGTTTTTTGGAGAGCGGCGTATCGAGCGAAGCAAATTCCAGTTCCGCGTCTTTGGTGGGTTTGTATTTTGCGTTGCCTTTGTGATATTTGAGAATCTCCGCTTCGGGGATGTTCATCTGGTCGCGCAGGAAGGGATAAATTTCCTCTTCCAGCCGTTCAATCGAACCGCAGTAAATGGCAAGTTTGGCAATGGACCCGTCGCCGTACTTCTTTTTGCCGTAGGCGGCATAAAACTCCTCCACCCCGCGCCGAATGATTTCCAACGGCTTCAACCCGCTGGCAGATTTGATGGCGGGCTTCTTCAAAAAGCGGCGGATGGCAAGGGTCAGCGGGTAGTAATAGACCGTGTTCGTGATGTGCTTGAAGCGCAGTTCCATGCCGCCGTTGATTTTTATCGCATCGGGGCTGGAAAGGTACGGCGTGCCAGAATAGCCAAGAACAGATGTCACCGTGCCGCCGGCGTGCCATTGGGTGACCACCTGGCGCAGTTTAATCTCATCGCTTGCCGCGTGATGGACTTCGTCAATGTGAATGCCCAAATTGGGCAGTTTTTTGCCCAACAGATAGCGCAACTCATTGGCGGCGCGCGCCTGCGCGTCATCGCTTTCGATGAAATCCAATTGCCAGTTCGGTTCGAGTTTATCGAGAATGACTTTCTCGGCATTTACCAAAAAAATCAAACCCATCGGGTTGGGCTGGCTGGCAAGCGCGTTCACCTTTTGCGCGTTTGGGTTGCGGGCGCGGTTGCTCTTCTTTGCCGATTTTGGCTGGTCCAACACTTCAAAGCGAATCATGCGCTTGATTTCACTGCCCGCTGGTTCGGGCAATACCCACGACGGGTCAAAATGCTCGATGTCTCTCAAACTAGGCGCAATGGACGATTTCAACCCTGAAGGCACAAGCACCAGAAAGTTGTGGGCAAACAGTTTGTTATTGGGTTCGCGCAGTGCAAAATACAGGTCAAGGTAAATGAACGCCGCAATCAGGAAAGTTTTCCCCGCGCCCATCGGCAGGCTGAACAGATAATCGGGGTAGTTGATGTTGTAAAAAATTCGGCGGAAGACTTCCTCGTGGTCCATGCCTTCGGGTTGGTCAAGGATGGTCTTTGCCAATTCGGGCAGCAGGGTCGTTCCATTCACCTGCAAGAGCGAAAATTGATACAGCGAACGCGCCGCGATGTTGGATTCGAGTATCTCCCGCGCTTTTGCGGTCAGCGCCAGTTTGGACAAATCCAACCCGTTGAAGAAAAATCCCTCCGCCAACAACTGCCAAAGCGGTTTGTTTTGCCCCGCCAGTTTCAAAAACAAATAGGTTTCAATGGCTTCCGCCTGCGCGTCGCGCAACTGCCCGTTGCCGCGAATGTAGTTCAGCAAGCCCTTTATGGCGCACTGCTCGGATTGAATCCACTGGTTTTTTCTGGCTTGAATTAAAGAATAAATCACATTTACACCACTGACGGGAATTTAGCAGCAAGATTATAACGCCTTTCATCCCTGCGCCTGATTACCGCAGCAGCAGGGAGTGTTTAATTTTGCGGGCTTTCTGCAAGATTTCACGCCAGCCCATCTTTTTAGACATTCCCCAAAAAACGACTTATGCGGCGCATGGATATTGGCGCTTACAAATGAACGAC
>DAOTZP010000413.1:0-2000 GCA_034434265.1 Anaerolineales bacterium
TTCGTTCATGGCTTCTCCCTTGCGCTTTCGGACATTATACCCGCAATCCCCAACCCTTCGACAAGGCTCAGGGCAAATCTCCAATCTCCAATCTCCAATCTCCAATCTCTAATCTCCAATCTCTAATCTCTAATCTCCAATCTCCAATCTCTACTCATCTACTCATCCAATCACCAACCTCCCCCTCTGGTACAATCCGCGCATGAAAAAACAACTGACCAACTGGAAATTCTGGCTCGGCGTTCTCATCAGCGCCCTTTTTTTGTGGCTGGCGCTGCGCGGACTTCACCTCGGCGACTTTTGGGAAACGGTAAAGCGGGCAAACTACGTCTGGCTGATTCCCGGCGTGGGCGTGTACTTCGTCGGCGTGTGGGCGCGGGCGTGGAGATGGCATTACTTACTCAAGCCGATGAAAGAGATTCCCACGCGGACGATGTTTCCCATCACGACCATCGGCTACATGGGGAACAACATCTACCCCGCGCGCGCGGGCGAAGTCCTGCGGGCGGTGATTCTCAAACGGCGCGAGGGAGTCCCCGTTTCCGCTTCGCTGGCGACCGTCATCGTGGAAAGAATCTTCGACGGCGTGGTGATGCTCGCCTTCGTGTTCGTCAACTTGCCGGAGCTGGCGAAACTCACCAGCGCTTCGGGCTTTGTGGGGAACATTCAACAAGCCGCCATCTACGGCACGGGAGTATTCATCGGCGCGCTGCTGGTCTTTCTGCTCGCGGCGATGTTCCCGCATACCACCGCAAGGGTCGGCTTGCGGATAATTGAAAATCTCACGCCAAAAAGATTACATACGTCCATCATCAGCGTAATGAATAAATTCCTCGACGGGCTTGCCTCGCTGCGCTCCCCGCTCAACGTGCTGATGGTCTTCTTCACTTCGGTCATCATCTGGCTGTTGGAGACGGGCAAATACTGGTTCGTGATGCATGCCTTCGACTTTGAAGTCTCCTTCTTCGCGCTGATGTTGATGAACGGCATCGTCAATCTTGCCACCACCATTCCTTCCGCGCCCGGCTACGTCGGCACGTTTGACGCGCCCGGCATCGCCGTCCTCGCCGCATACGGCGTGCAGCAGGCGACCGCCGCGGGCTACACCCTTACGCTGCATGTTGCGCTCTGGCTGCCCATCACCCTGCTCGGCGCGTACTACATGGCGCGCGAGGGAATCCAGTGGAGCGACTCGCTGCGTGCTGAAACGGAAACATATTCATAATTTGGAGGAATAATGTTTAACATGGGCTTTTCCACAATTTTCGTCGCCGTCCCGTTTGTAATGATATGTATCGGCAGCGTGATAATGCTCGGTTTGATGTATTGGGCAATCATGAACAGCAAAAAAAGCGAAGACGCATGGAAAGCCTTTGCCCAAAAATACCGCCTGACTTACAGCCAGCCGGATGTTTTCCATTCCGGCGTCATCAGCGGAGAAATGGAAGGCAGGCAGGTGACCTTAAAACTTTATACAACCGGCAGCGGAAGAAATCGTGCCATTTGGACAATGGCATCCATCCCCGTACAAAACCCAAAGGGCTGGCAGCTTTCGGTTGGCGCAAAGGGAGTAGGCGGAATGATTGCAAAAGCCTTCGGCGGGCAGGATATTGAAATCGGCGTGGAGGAATTTGACAGGGTGTTCACCGTCCGCGCCAACCCGCCGGAATTGGCTGCGCGGATACTCGTTAATCATCCCGACCTGCGCGCCGGAATTGAACAAATCAGCCCGTATGAGTTGCAGCTCAACGGCAAAACCGCAATCTGCCGCGTGATTGGACGCTTGAAGGATGAAATTCCCATGCTCAACCTCATCCGCCTGACCAAAAAACTTGTTGAAGTGGTTGAACGGCTGAATTAAGACGCGGCGGTTTATGGTATGCTTAATTAATCCAAGTTGCTACCCTTGCTTAATTTTTTTTTACCGCAGAGGCGCGGAGGACACGGAGAAATTCATTAAAAACTCTGCGCCCTCTGCACATCGGCGGTTCAAAACAGGT
>DAOTZP010000414.1:0-1680 GCA_034434265.1 Anaerolineales bacterium
GCGTCAAATGGGCGGCGGACCTTCGGCATGGGCAATTGAGGAAGCCGCGCGGGCGGGCATTGCCGTATATATGACAGCCGAAGCCGCCACAACCCTCAATGATGAATTGGAAAAAGTGGAACAACTGGGCATACAAATTGTTTCGGAAGACGAAGCGGAACATTTGCAATCAAAAGCGGCAAGGCTGGAACTGAAAGATTTCGATTTTGATTTGCTTGCCAAAACATTTGGCGATTACGGCGTTTCGCTAAAAGATTTATCCGCCGCAGCCGTAGCCGTGTTTGACCACGGCAATGCTCCGGCGGGCGTTTCGGACCGCCAGTTTCGCTTTGACTATCTGGATGAAAGAATCAAAGCGAAAAATTCGCTTTCCACGTTTGCGTTTCTTTCGCATCAAATTCCCAAAATAATGACGCGCCTGCAATCCGTGGCGGATTCAGGCGCGAATCTTGATTGCCCGCTGGTGGTGATGGATACCGCCCCCGCCGCTGTGCTGGGAGCAAGCATGGATGCCATTGCCGCAGCGCGCAAACAAAAAATTCTATGCAACATTGGCAACTTTCACACGCTCGCTTTCAGGCTGGGAGAGGCGGGTATTGAGGGGGTGTTTGAACATCACACCGGCGAAATTGACCTGCCCAAACTCGAACTTCTGCTGCGAAAACTTGCGGATGGCACGCTCCAACATCAAGATGTGTTTGACGACATGGGACACGGCGCATTAATGTATGCGAAAGAACCCTTTGAGTTTGGCAAAGATGATTTTGACATCATCGTCACAGGACCCAGACGTTCCATGTTTGAACCCGCGCGCGGCTTGTCTTCGCGTTTGCAGCCTTATTACGCCGTTCCCTTTGGCGATATGATGATTGCCGGGTGCTTTGGGCTGCTGGCTGCCACAGCCGAACTGCTGCCCGACCTCGGCGGGAGCATTTACAAGTCGCTGCAACAAAGCGGGCGCGGCGCTGCTCCGTGGGAGCAGGAAGCTCCGGTTTAGTTTGCAATCGCGGTTTCGGCGGCAGGTTGTGAAGACTGAGCATGGGCTGCCCGGTCTTCTTCTATATTCATCAGCGCGGGGACAAGAAATGCGCCCAAGCCAATACACAAGTTGAAAATGCCAGCCATCCAAAACCAGCTTTGGTATCCCGTTGCGTCCGTGACGGGACCGGCAATCACAAACCCCAGCGGCATCATTGCCTGCGCCACGCTGCCCACCAGCGAAAGCACGCGCCCCTGCATTCCCGGCTCCACTACGGATTGAAACAAAGCGTGAATGGGTCCGTTCACAATCGGCATCATAAAGCCAATAAAGAACATGGAGAGGAGGAGAATCCAAAACTTGTCGGCAGGGGCGGCGGCAATGCCAAGAATGGCAACGCTAAAACAGACAATGCCCGTCAGCGATGTGATGATTTTCTTTTTGAAGCCGCCCCAAACCGCCAGCGTAATTCCTCCGGCAATCATGCCAATGCCAAAAAACGAATCCACGCTGCCCAGTTCCAGCGCGCCTTTGCCAAAATATTTTGTGACCAGAAGCGGCATTAAAGCGCTGGTGGGGGCAATCAAAAAATTCAGCAGAGCAGCCATTATGCCAAGCATGAGCAGACCGGGCCACGAAACCATGTACTTAAAACCGGCAATCAGGTCTTGTGAAAAGCTGGCATGGGGCTGTTCCGCCGA
>DAOTZP010000415.1:0-2964 GCA_034434265.1 Anaerolineales bacterium
AAATTGATATTGTCATCGGCACACACCGCTTAATTTCCTCCGATGTGCAATTCAAAGATTTGGGGCTGGCAATTATTGATGAAGAGCAGCGCTTTGGCGTAACGCACAAGGAGCATCTTAAAAAACTTCGCACCGAAGTGGACGTGCTGACGCTCACCGCCACGCCGATTCCGCGCACGTTGTATATGGCGCTTACCGGCGTGCGCGATATTTCCAACCTTAACACCCCGCCCGAAGAACGCCTGCCCATCATTACCCATGTTGGACCGTATTCGCCGCGTCTGGTGCGTCAAGCCATTGTGCGCGAGCTGGAACGCGGCGGGCAGGTCTTTTTCGTTCATAACCGCGTCAATACCATTGACGCAATGCAGGCGCACCTTAAAAAACTTGTCCCCGAAGCGCGGGTGGATATTGCCCACGGTCAAATGCCCGAAGGGCAGCTTGCCGCCGTGATGCGCCGCTTTTCGATGGGCGAGATTGATATTCTGCTCTGCACAACCATTATTGAATCAGGCTTGGATATTCCCAACGCCAACACCTTGATTGTTGACCGCGCGGACACATTCGGCTTGGCGCAGTTGTATCAACTCCGCGGACGGGTTGGGCGGGGAGCCATGCGCGCGTATGCGTACTTCTTCCGTCATAACAAACTTGCTCCCACGCGCGATGGGCAGCAGCGCCTTGAAGTGATTGCCGAAAACACCCATCTCGGCGCCGGATATTCCATTGCCATGCGCGACCTTGAAATTCGCGGCGCGGGCGATTTGCTCGGCACAAAACAGCACGGCTATATTCAATCCGTCGGCTTTCATCTTTATACGCGAATGCTTGCGGACGCAGTCAGGCGATTAAGAATTGCAGGTTACAAGTCACAGGCGGCGGATTCGGATGAATCTTTTCAACTTTCCAATCTTTCAACCTTCCAGCCCATCAGCCTGCCTGTGAATGTGGATTTGCCCCTCGCGGTTGGACTCCCCTCCGAGTACATCCCCGACCAGGATTTGCGACTCCGCCTCTACCGCCGCATGGCGGACCTGCACGATGAAACCGAACTCGACGCGCTTGGCGCGGAGTTCCGCGACCGTTTTGGCGCAATGCCGCAAGTAACGCAAAACCTGCTTTATCAGTTGCGGGTGAAACTCCGCGCCGAAAAAGCGGGGCTGGCGGCGGTTACGATGGAATCTTCGGGGCAGATTGTTTTGAAGCCCGCCGGAATGACGGAGGGAAGCGAAGCTCCGCGCCTGCCGGATTTGGGGGAAAAACTGCGCGGCGGAAGAGGAGTCTGGCGGCTGTCCATTTCCGCATCCGAATCATGGATGCCCAAATTGCTTGATACGCTTTTAACGCTCCCCGCCCGATTGTAGGAATGTGATGAAAAAAATTTTTCTTTTTGCGCTTTCTGCGGCTTTGACGTTTGGAATTTCAATCTATATTTACTTTGGCAGTTTAACCCGTATGCTTGCGGACGATTTTTGCTCCGCCTACATTGTGCGCCGTTTTGGGCTGCTGCGCGCCATTTGGCGGGCGTACACCGGCTGGAACGGCAGATACGGCGCGTATGCCGCGGATTGGTTTGTTTTGGAATTTACGCTGGGACCGTACCGCGTTCATTATATTGTTCCCATCATGCTTTTGTTGTGGTTTGCCGCTTTAACGTTGATATTGTATTTTTATCTTAAGACAACATCGCATGAGACTTGGTTGTATGCCGGTTTGACCGCTTTGGTTTTTTTATTTACATGGCTTGCGCTTAGCCCGAATGTGGAGCAGTCATTATTCTGGTGGAATGCGGCGCGCTCGTATTCCCTGCCTTTGTTTTTGCTTGCGGTTACTGCGCTGTTGTTATACCTTGCCGCGCGGTGGCGCAAACTCCCCGCCGTGTTTCAATATGCCTTAAGTTTTGCCTTGTTTTTCTTTATGGGCGGAACGGGTGAAACCTATGTTGTGGCGCAGGCGGGGATGCTTGGCATACTTGGCGTGTTAATATTTTTGAACTCAGGCTGGCGGCACAAGCGCGTTTTGTATATTCTTGCTTCCGGTTTGGCTGCCACGCTTTTTTCAATTGTTGTGATTATTCTTGCGCCCGGCAATCAAATTCGGCAGTCGCTTCTTCCCCCTCCGCCAACCCTGCCTGTGCTTTTAAGCGTATCGTTTCAAGCCTACGGCGCTTTTCTTTTGGATGTGCTTGTTCATCCAATCCGCTTCGCCGCACTGATTGGCTCGCTTTTATTTTTTCTTTGGCTTGGCTTTGCCTTTCCGCTTAAGATTCGGCTGCATCCTTATACAATCGCAATCACGGCGCTTTCCGCTTTTTTAATTTCCTTTGTTTGTTTTTTGCCCGGCGTGTACGGATTTTCAGAGCCGCCGCCCGGACGCACAATTTCAATTCCGGTTTTCTTTTTGATTGTCCCTTTGTTTTGCGCCGCTTATTTTTTTGGCGGGCAAGTGACCGTTTTTGCCAAACGCGAAACCCTTTTGATTGGCATATTTGCCGCCTTGTTGATTTTTTCCGCCGCCGCAAACTCCGCCGAATGGATTCCGCGCCGCCAAATGTATCTTGATTTTATCAAAAAATGGGACGACGTGGACGCAATGATTCTTGAGGCAAAAGCGCAGGGAAAAGAATCCGTTGAAGTGCCGGCAATGAACAACTGGGCGTATCTGGCGGCGCCAAGCGATAACCCTAATTTTTGGGTAACCCGCTGTTACCGGAATTATTATGATATTCCGATATATGGACCTTCCATGCAGGAGATTATTGAAATTTATCAGCAAATGCAAACGCCATGACGCGGCATCGCGCCTGAAACCAGCCTCCCGCCCCGCCAGCGCATTTTTAACTTGACTTAAGCGTGCCGCATGGCATAATGTACGCCGATGACCCCACTCCCCCTTGTTGTTGACAACCTTTCCTTTCGCTACCGTGACCGCAAAGGCGCGGCGATTCACAATATTTCATTTGAA
>DAOTZP010000416.1:0-11755 GCA_034434265.1 Anaerolineales bacterium
TCTTGAAGAAGACATAAAAAATCTCTTTCAAGAAACAAGAGGGATGCGAATCGGCAAAACGGATTTGTAAGTGAGGGAACGCCATATCCATTCCAAAGGACCGTACAGAAATTTTTTAAGCCAGATGTTTGAAAACACAACCTGAAAAGCAAAAAATGCAAGAGCAATGCCCATGAGCTGTGACGGACTTAAAGAGCCATATAAACCCAAACCATAGGAATAAAACAGAAACGAAAAAACCGTAGTTCCCATGATGTAATTGGTAAGCGCCATTCTGCCGGGCGCGGCAAAAACATGCAATATGTTTTGAATTCCTTTTATTTTCAACAACAACAAGATTCCGCAAATATAAGAGAAAACCTGAAATGGCAGCAGCATGGAAATGACAAAAACCGAAAGCGGAGCGGGCGCAAGCGCGGGTTTTTCAATGTAAACAATCCAAAGCGCGTGAAAGATTACTCCAAATACAAACGCCAGCATCCATGCGCGAATCCAAAACCCGCCATGAGCGGATATATCCGCGAGCCAGTTGGTCTTTGCCGCATAAAAACCCGCAAAGAAAAACGCAAGACGGTCGAAATGATGAATGAAACCACCAATGGTAAAAATCTTATCGGCATATAAAGCCAGCCGCGCCGCGAGAATTTGTCCATAAGAAGCCGAGGTGTAAAATGCGGTATATTCCGCCATCGAATGAAAAAGCACATACTTGGGCGGGAGGAAAGCATACAAGCCATTCAGCATCTGCATCAAAACAGGCAGCGCGTAAGCGGCGGCGGCAAAAAACAAAATTGTACGGGGCGGGCGCTCCGCAATCAGAATTAATACAAAGCCAAACAGCGCGTAAAACAGTAAAATCTCCTCCTCCCATACGAAAAGAACGTGCAGAACGCCAAAAATCAGAAGGATGGTCAAACGCCGCGCAAAAAATTTCTTTGCGGCAAAACCTTTCTGCCGCAAACGGGTGAATTGGATGAAAAAGCCAAAGCCAAAAAGAAAGGAAAAAATGGGGTAAAACCTGCCGGAAAAAAAGAAATTAACCGCGTGAAATATCAAGTCGTCGGGCGGGGATTGGAAGGAATTAAAGTAAGCTTCATAAAAAGGGTCGGGGGCGCAAAAATAAAAAATATTGACAATCAAAATTCCCATCAGGGCAATGCCGCGCAGAACATCAATACCGGCAATTCTTTCCGGCGCGCGAGTGGGCAAAACAGGCAAGTCGCTTTGATTTGTATTCATCTCTTTCAATCTCATAAATCGGCGTAATCTTCATGCACAACTGCGGAATGACCCATCGCCCTCTTAAGCCGCCGCACCAAACGCCAGCCCACCCTTAAGATTCCCCAATGTTTCCCCAGTTTTCGTATGCCAACGCCGTGTAGATATTGCTCCAAAATTTGTTGATTCACACTTGGCGTAATGACAATGCGGGGAATGGCAAACACAAAATTGGAGGTGGATGCCATTGCTTGACCAACCGAACAAGCGGAGGTAAAGCCAGCATGCCTGACCAGTTTTTCAACATCGCGGGTGTAATAGCCATAAGGGTAGGAAAACGTAGTCACAGGGCGGCTCAGGCGCGTTTCAAGCAACTGCTTGCTGAGTTGAATCTCTTCACGCGCCTGCGAAAGCGGGATAATGTCCATTTGCGGATGTGTGTGGCTGTGCGCCCCAATCTGAATATCCTCCATTTCCGCAATTTGCTCCCATGAAAGCATGGCGCGATGCTGCTCGCCTTCCCCTGCCAGAAAAAGCGTATGCCAGCCAACATAGCCGGTGACAACAAACAAGGTGGCTGTAAATTTGTATTTACGCAAAACAGGCAAAGCGCCGCTTAAAAAATCCTCCATGCCGTCATCAAACGTAATCGCAACCGGGCGTTCAGGTAAATTTTTGCCGTTTGAAGAAAGCGCCTGAGCCACTTGATTCATGTTAAGGGAAGAGTAGCCATGATGGTACAAGTATGAAATGTGGGATTCAAACTCCCCCGGCGTAAGCGCTAGCCTTCGATACCGCGGCGTGGTGCGGTCTGAAACGCTGTGATACAGCAAAATGGGAATGTTCATGCGCGCTCCAAAGAAGGCTGCACTTTTGGAAGTTTTTCTTTAATTTTCCGGGCGTGAAAACGGCTTTTAAGGTATGCATACGGACCAAGCAAATAGCCTTTCAATTCCAGACGGGTGAGTTCCGCCGGGTAGTTCTTCATCTTTTTTTTGTTTTTTGGAGATTTAGGGTCAAGCAGGTAGCGCAGCCCAGCGGGGGTTTTGAGCAGAATATCAAAAAATCGGGAGGGTTTTTCCAAAATCACCTTCATCAAAAACGCAGCCATGCCCGTGCCATACCCGGAAGATTGCTGTACCAGCCCGTGATAATCACGGCGGTGTTTGTGATACAGAATGGAGGCAGGCTCATACACAAGCCGGTATCCCATATCAATGACGCTAAAAAAGGCGGCAAGGTCGTCTCCGCTTTTGGCGGGCGTACCGGCGCCAAGGGCGGGGTCAAACCCATTAATGGACTTTAATATCTCAGTGCGAAACGCCATGCTTGCCCCCGAACCAAAACGACCGGCGGAGTAGGGAAATAAAACATCGCGCGGACGGTTTTCTTTAAGGTCAAATACAATCGGGCGAAACCCTTTATTAAACCCGCCAAATTGTTCAATCCACGCCTGCGACGGCGTTTCAATTTCAAAGGGCAAAATCATTCCCGTAACGCAGCCAACTTGCGGGGCTTTTTGAAAATGACCGACCAGCGCGGCAAGCCAGTATTCATCCACCACCACATCGTCATCGGTGAATGCAACAATCGGCGCGGTTAACACACTCAGGGCGCGGTTGTGCGCGTTGGCAAGTCCGGGAACATCCTCGCGCAAATATCTTACAGGATGATTAGCGCTGGAAAATTCGCGGCGAATCAAATCTTCGGTATCGGAGTTGGAGGGAGCGTTATCCACCACGATTACTTCATAATCAGGGTACTTCAAATCAAGAACGGATTTAAGGCACGCGCGCAAACCCTCCGCCCGGTTGCGGGTGGCAATGACCACGCTGACAAAGGGCGCGGAAGCAAGGAGGGCATTGCGTTCCTGCATACATAAAGCAAAGGGAACGCGAAACAAGTCCGAGCGCATGATTCCATCCCGCGCAAGGTGGTCGTCAATCGGCTGCGAAAGCGCGGCTTCAATTTGACGCCCAAGGTCAAGCCCGCTTAATCCATCCGGCGGAATTTGCAGTTCCAACATGCCCAGCGGCTGATGATGCAGGCGCACCAAAATCAAGGCGCGGGGATATGCCTGTGCTTCATGCGGTTTTTGAAACGGAATGAAAGGCAAAGGCTCTTCAAGGTTTACGGAAAGGATTCGCACAGGCGTAAAATCGAACATAATGCCTCGCTTGCCAATTATTCCGCAGCGGCTGACCGCGCGAAAAATAATCTGCCTTTCAAATAAAAGTATGTTGTGGTGAACAACCCGGCGACAATGACGGCTGCCCTGCCCAGCCCGGCAACATCAAAATGGCGGAAAACATCCCACACGCCGCGCGCCACCCCGGCGGGGAGCGCCCGCAGCGTATAATCCCATTCGGAGGCAAGCCCGTCGTTGGAGCCTACAAGACCGGAAAGCATGGATTTTGAATTTCCTTCAAGCGAGCATCTCCAAAAAAAGTATTTAAGGTTTGTTCTAAATTCCGGCACGCGGTGATGCACCACAGCCTCAGGCTGGTAGATAAATTTATAGCCCCTCCAACGCTGCTGCGCGCGAATGCACAACTCGGTTTCTTCGTCGCCTTTTGGCGCGCCGCCGCAATGACCTATATCGGTGCGGAAGCCGCCAATGTCATTAAATATCTCGCGCCGCATGGACATATTGCATAAAATCAGGTTGCGAACCGGCGCGCGGGCTTGCGGAGCGCCGCGGTATGTGCAACCAACCACCCAATCGAACTCTTCGGGAAACCAGCGCGGTCTTCCGCCCGCATCCCAGCGGGGGATAATGCGTCCCCCGGAACCCATTACAAAGGGGTCATCATATTCATTGGAAAGAAATTCAAGCCAGTCCTCTTCTGCAATCGCGTCATCATCAATAAACGCAAGCAATTCAGAGGTCGCCCGCTCTGCGCCGCAATTTCGCGCTCCTGAAGAACCTTGCGCGCGGGTGTTTTCAATGACAAGAAGGTCCGCAAAGCGCTCTTTTGCCATTTCATATAAGACCGGATTATGGTCAATGACAATGATAATTTCACGAGGGGGAAGCGTTTGGCGGCAGACAGATTGCACAGCCTCCTCCAAGTCCTGCCATCTTTTTTCCGTATAGGCGCAAATAATTACAGAAATATCGTGCGGACGTTGAGTCATATTGTTTGCTCCTGCGACGCGGCGGGGTGGGTTATGTTTCAGGAACAACAGGCGCTGAAACGAACTTTTCTTCGGCGTTTGTTTTTGGCGCAACATTGCCGCTGGCTGCCATTTCTTCCAGAGAGTCGAGCTCGCCTTCGGTGAACTGCATTGCCTCCGGGCGGATTAATGTCAACGCGCCGATTACCATGCCGCCAACAAACAAAGGAATGGAAACAGCGGAGCGGTGGCGTTCACTATCCTCTCTATGCAGCCAGCGCGGGTCGTTTTTTGTATCCAGAACGAGAACAGGCTTTTGATTTTTGATTGCCCAGCCAGCCACACCCTCTTTTGCCACAGCAGCCCAAGCGGATAAATCCGGCGTTTGAAAGCCGTCCTCGCCCACAAAGCAGCCTTCGCACACGTTTCCATTTTCGTCCAAAAGAATTAAACTGCCGCTGCTGGCGCCGACCGATTCCAATGTCAACTTCAACACGCGCTGCATAACGCGGCGGGTATCTTCGCCGGAAAACAGCATAATACTCAACAGGCGGAGGAAATCCATCAGGCGGCGGGTAATATTGCCCTGAGATTCCTGCTCGCGCGCTTTAGGAAAAACATGCGGCGGCTGGTACTTAATGCCGCGAAACCCAAGATGAGGGCTTGTTTCCTTTCGGCGGAGCATATACCACCATTGCAGGAAGATTGTGCGCAAAACGCGAAAGCCATCCGGAATGGTGCGCAGTTTTCCAACGCCGTAAAAACGATACCCTTCAAAACTGGGGACTTCCACAATGCGAAGGCGCGATTGCGCGGCTTGCAGGTAAAGCGCGGTGTCAATTTCAAAGCCGCTGTAATTTTCAATTTTGATGACATCCAGACAGTAGCGCCAAAAAGCATGGTAGCCGTAGCACAAGTCGGTAAATTTTGTTCCAAACAAAAGGTTTGAAATCAAGACAAAAGCGCCGTTTCCCAACATGCGATAGCGGGGCATATCGGTGGTGCCGCCGCCCGGCGCAAAACGGCTGCCCTTTACAAAGTCGGCGCCTTCAAGCAAAGCGGTGACATAGCGTGGAATTTCACGCGGGTCATTCGAACCGTCTGCGTCAATCACAATCAGAATATCGCCGCAGGCTGCCTGATAACCGGCATACATTGCCGCGCCCTTGCCTTTTTGCTTTTCAAGCACAACGCGAATGGAAGGCAAAAGGCGTCTGGCTGTTTCAACAGTTCCATCTGTGGAATGTCCATCCACCAAAATCACTTCATCAATCCAGTTCAGTGGAAGATAAGGGAGAACCAAAGGCAAATTTTTTGCTTCATTCAGCGTTGGAATAATAACGGAAACTTTGGGTCGAGGTTCTTTTGGCAGGTTGTTTAATGAAAATTCCAAGCTGCTATTCTTGTCGGACGGTACGTCATTCTCAACGCGCTTTGGCATATATTCTCCACATCACTTCACAACATCCATCTCCACATTTTCGCCAGCCCCAAAAGTAAAAGAGCGCAGGCTCAAACGCCACCTAACAAAATTGCAAGGTCTGTATTTAGCATACACCTTTTACCGGCAAAAAACAAGCAAAAGATAAAGATTGTTCTATTGTATTTGTATTACAGACAAATCAACTCAAATTTCCCCGATAAAGAACCAACGGCAAAGATTTTTAGTGCGATTGCTCCGATTGCGGGTCATCCGAGAGAAGTTGCACAGCATGAGAAAGCACAGGCAAAATGGTATTAAAGTTTTCCACTGCGCCTTTGGGACTGCCGGGCAGGTTGACAATTAAAGCGCGCCCGCGAATTCCAGCCACAGCGCGCGAAAGCATGGCATGAGGCGTTTTTTTCAAGCTGTCTGCGCGCATGGCTTCAGCCAGCCCCGGCGCGTCGCGCTGAATGACGGCGCGCGTTGCCTCAGGGGTGACATCACGGGGGGCAAAGCCTGTTCCGCCCGTTGTCAGAATCACATCATAATTGCCGCTGTCCGCCCATTCAATTAAGAGCGCGCGGATGGATTCCTCGTCATCGGGCAAAACTTGCATGGCGGAAACCACCCAGCCCTGCGCGGTGACCAAATCGGCAAGCGCAGGGCCGGATGCATCCGGGCGTTCACCGCGCGAGGAGCGGTCGGAAACGGTTAAGATGCCAAAACGAAGACGCATTCCGTTACATTAAATTCTGTTTGATAAGTTTGATGAGGTCTTCCGGCATGTATGGCTTTAACAAAAAACCATTTGCCCCGCGCTTCATACATTCATCCTGAACATTTGCGCCGGAGGACATAATGACGCGCAGCCCCGCAGTATCTTCCGAGTTGCGCAGGGAAGTTAAAATATCCAAACCGCTTTGGTGGGTTAAGTGAACATCGAGCAAAAGAAGGTCAGGGCGTTCAGCTCGAACAGCGGCGGGAACATCATCTGTGGCAAGCAGCGGAATTACGTCAAAGCCTTCCAGTTTTAACAAAGTTTTCAACAAGGAAACCATTGTGGCATCATCTTCGGCGAGCATGATTCTTTTTGCTTTTGGCATTTTTCACTGCTTTCGTTGATTTGGATTTTTTTGACGCGGACGAGGCAGCCTTAGAGCGCGCCTGCTTGGAGGGCTTGCTGGAACGCGGCTTTTCGAGCGCGGCGTTAATCACATCTTCAACCGATTCTGCAAAGATAAATTTCATCGCCCCGCGAATTTCCTCCGGCACGTCGTCCAGGTCTTGTTCATTTCGCTTGGGAAGGATAATGGTCGTTAACCCGTTGCGGTGCGCGGCAAGAACTTTTTCTTTTACGCCGCCAATTGCCAAAACCTGTCCGCGCAGGGTAATTTCGCCGGTCATGCCAACTTGCGCTTTCACTTTGCGCCCGGTGGCGAGTGAAACAAGCGAAGTGACCATTGTGACCCCTGCGGAAGGTCCATCCTTTGGCTGGGCGCCGGAAGGAATGTGCATGTGGATATCGAATTTGTTGAAAAATTCATGATTGATTTGAAAATCATCCGCGTGGGAGCGCACATAAGAAAGCGCTGCGCGCGCGGATTCCTGCATCACATTGCCAACCGAGCCGGTGACTTGAAAGCCGCGCCCGCCGGGCATGGCGGTGGATTCCACAAATAATACATCGCCGCCAAACGATGTCCATGCCAAACCGGGCACAACGCCCGGAATGGAGATGCGTTTATTTAGCTCTTCCGGTCCAAAGTAAATTGGGTGGTCGAGGTATTCCTCCACCAGTTCGGGGGTAATCACAAATGATTTGCTGCCATTTTCGGCAATCTGTGTGCCGACTTTGCGGCAAACCGAGCCTATCTTGCGTTCCAAATTACGCACTCCGGCTTCGCGCGTATATTGGCGGATAATCATTTTCAGCGCGTCATCGGTGAATGAAATTTCATCATCATGCAGGCTGTTTTCACGAATTTGACGCGGAATTAAATAACCGCGCGCAATGGCAAGTTTTTCATTTTCGGTGTAACCGGAAAGGAAAATGATTTCCATGCGGTCACGCAAGGGACCCGGGATGGTCTCCAATGTGTTTGCAGTGGCGATAAAGAACACCTGCGAAAGGTCGAATGAGACTTCGAGGTAATTATCACGAAATTCGCTGTTTTGTTCCGGGTCAAGCACTTCAAGCAGAGCGGAAGCCGGGTCGCCGTGAAAATCAAACGTCAGCTTGTCAACTTCATCCAGCATAAAGACGGGATTTTTGGAATCCACTCTGCGGAGCGACTGTAAAATTCTTCCGGGCATTGCGCCTATGTATGTGCGGCGATGTCCGCGAATTTCGGCTTCATCGCGCACGCCGCCAAGCGAAGCGCGGATGAATTTGCGTTCCATGGCGCGGGCAATGGACTGCCCAAGCGATGTCTTCCCCACGCCGGGCGGTCCAACAAAGCATAAAATCACGCCTTCGCGCTCGCGGCGAATCACGTCGGTTGATTCTTTTTTCTCTTCGTCTTTTCTGTCTATACGCAATTTGCGTATGGCAAGAAATTCGAGAATACGGTCTTTTACGTCTTCCAAGCCGTAGTGGTCTTTGTTGAGAATCTCGCGGGCGTGGTTGATTTCCAGATTGTCCGTTGTGGATTTGGACCACGGGAGACTGGTCAGCCAGTCCAAATAAGTACGAATCACGCCGTATTCTGCGGCGGCGGCAGGCAGGCGCGAAAGGCGTTCCAGCTCGCGTTTGGCTTGCTTTTCCGCTTCTTCCGGCATTTTGGCTTCTTCGATTTTTTTGCGAAATTCTTCGACTTCCACCGCCTGTTCGTCACGGTCGCCCAGTTCGCGCTGGATGGCTTTCATTTGCTCGCGCAGGAAATATTCGCGCTGCACTTTTTCAATTTCGCCGCGGGCTTCGTTTTGAATCTTTTGCCCAATTTGCAGCACTTCGGCTTCGCGCACCAGCAAGCCGATTAATTTTTTCAGCTTTTCGTACACCGAGTCAATTTCCAAAATTTGCTGCGCGTCTTTCAAATCCATGCGTTGAAAATTGGCAATGGTGTAGGCTGTCTGCAGCGGGTCTTCAAGCGAGGTGATGGACGCGGCAAGCTCCTCCGGAAAGGAAGGAATCATTTGGGTGATTTGGTGAAACTGGTCGCGGGCGTTTCGGGCAAGCGCACTGGTTTCAAGGGTGTCTTCTTCAATTTCGGGAAGGAGGTGTACTTTGGCTTTTAAGTAAGGTTCTTCGGCAACAAATTCGCCCAGCCGAAAGCGCTTCATGCCTTGTACCAGCAGGCGTACAGTTCCATCGGGAGCGCGCAACAAACGATGGACTGTGGCAATGGTGCCAACTTGATATAGTTCGTCCGGGCCGGGGGTTTCTTTTTCGGGGTCGAGCGCCGCAACCAGCCCGACGAGTTTATCCGAGGCGACGACGTCATCCACCAAACGGATGGAGCGCGGCTGTCCAACCGTCAGCGGCACGGCGGTGTTCGGGTACACAACCACGCCGCGCAACGGCAAAATTGGCAGCACGTCGGGAAAGGCTTGCTCGTCGTTTTTTTCTTTTCCCTCCGCCTTTCCTGCGGATTCATCATTTGAGTTTTTGGAGGAACGCGAAACAGACGAGGAAAGGAATTTTTGTATCAGCTCCTCGTCCGTTTCCCCTATGGCGTGAAAAAAGTCTTGAATTCCGGTTTGCCACCGTTCAGCGGGCATTTTATTCAACCTTGTATGTTTGTTTTTTCTCTTTGGGAAGCGTCACGGTTAAGAAGCCGTCTTTATACTCCGCATGTGAGCGTTCGACATTGACCGAACCCGGCAAGGGGGTGGAGGCGGCAAATTTGCCAAAACGAATCTCCATTTGATGATACGCCCGCCGCTTGGCGGAATCGGGACGCACGCCGCTAATATGCAGCATGTGGTTTTCGATGACCACTTCAAAATCTTCTTCGCGCATCCCTGCAATTTCCATGCGGACAATGTAGGCGTCTTCTGTTTCGTACACATCAGTGGGCGGACTCCAAACGTGAGAGCGAACCTGCCAGCTTACGGCATGGAATACTTCACGACGGGTTTCAATGAACGCAGCGCCTGATTTACGAACAACCGTAGGCATAAGTTTCACTCTCCTTTTGTCCGCTTTGATAAAAAGTTACTTTCCAAGCGCCGCTTTTGCGGCAGCCAAAACCTCTTCGTAGTTTGGCTCATCGCCGTTGGTGGGCATGTAAGCGGCGTATCTGACAATGCGCTTTTTATCCACAACAAAGACTGCGCGGCGCAAGATACGGGCTTCCTCCATCAAAGTACCGTATTTTTTTCCAAAGTCGGCTTTTACAACATCGGAAAATGTCAACACTTGGTCCACACCGGCGGCGCCGCACCAGCGCTTTTGCGCCACAGGCAGGTCCATGCTGACAACGATAACGACAATATCTTTGCCGAGTTTTGCCGCTTCTTCGTTAAAGCGGCGGGTTTCGCGGTCGCAAACGGGCGTATCAAGCGATGGCACGGAAGCAATGATGCGCACTTTTCGTTTGGTTTCTTTGAGCGCTTTGCTTAAGGACCAATCGTTTTTTTGAATTGTAAAATCCGGGGCTTTTTGCCCAACTTGAATATCGTCACCGATAACGGTTTGTTCCTGTCCGCCAAATTTAATAAGGGCGGGTCGTTTTTTGAATGCCATTCTTTTTATCTCCTCAGTACTATGTGATAAGAGCGCTCCCGGCGGGACTCGAACCCACAACCTGCTGCTTAGAAGGCAGATGCTCTGTCCATTGAGCTACGGGAGCCGGTTTTTATTCGCTGCCGTTGGACGGCTGATAAGGGCGCAGCCCGCGATAGACTCGCGTGCCGGAAATGGTGCGCAAAATCGTTTCAGCGGGTCTGCCGAGTTTTTTTGCAATTTCCTCCGCCGACATTGGAACATTGCCATTTGCCAAAAACGTACGGAAGACCGCCTCCACCATGGCGGTGCCGCTGCCGGTAAATTCGGGCAGGTTGGCGCAATGGGTCATCAAGATATGCTGCACGCCGTTGACCTGTTTGACCTCAGCCGTGACGGGGTCTATCCAATCAATAGTTTCACCTTCTTCCATGTCTGTAAACAAGGCTTGATGCTCAGCGCAAAGCAAAGAGGAAAGAAAAACTTGCCAGTCGCGTTCGTTTTGCTTCCACCAATCAAAATCAATGTGAAAAGGCGTCTTAACAGAAGGCTTCAAAAGACTCATTGCTGGTCATCCTCATTTAAACGGAAATGTAAATCGCCAATGTGTTTAAAAACAGGGTTGGATGCCAGCAGCGCCAAAATGGGAGCAGGCGGCACGCGGCGAACAAGATTAACGGCAGCGTACAGCTCCTGCGCATGAACATGCCCCAAATGGTTGGATTTCACCAATTCACGCATGACCTGTAAGACCAAGTCGGGAAATGGCTTGCGGTTTTCCCAAACAGGGTCGAGCGACTTAAAGTCAGGAACGTGAATGACCATGCGGTCATTAAATTCCGCCGTAATGGGCTGCTTGAGGGTTGCAAACACGAATCCGCCGTCTTTACCGACAATGACCGTGCGAACCCAATCTTTGGAGGCGCGCTGGCTTTTTACTTCCACAATCACTTCGCCGGGGTTTTCACCTGAGCGCACTTGCACGAGCGAACCGGGAATCAGTTGATGGGCTTTGTACCATTCACGCAAGCCGAATACATATCCATGCTCACGCACAACCCATGCGGGAATGCGCTGTTTGGTTTTGCCATCCACCAAAGTAAAACGGACGCGCGGCGACTCGTATGCGGTGGGAAATAACTTGCGCGTGCGGGCGGACATGGGGAGCGTTCCAGCGCGCAGGTGGGGATAAATCAACGAGATTGTAACCGAAGAGATATCTGCTGGAACATCAGCGGCTGGCGCGAGTTCATCATCCAGCTGTTCTTCCAGTTTGAGCATGGCGGGAGAAAGCAGGCTGCGGTCATGTTCAATGAAGTCATAGCGCAAGG
>DAOTZP010000417.1:0-14028 GCA_034434265.1 Anaerolineales bacterium
TTTAATATCGTTTTTGTCAAAGAGCCAGAATTCCAGCGCGGTGACTTTTTTGGGCTCGCCCACGCCGATTGATTCGGAAACGCCCACGCCAAATTCGCCCATAAATTCACCGGCGGCGGTATCAATGCTGAAGGATTCGTCATATAAATCGTCTCCCAGCAGGTAGGTGGTCATGGTTTGGGTAATGGGCGGCGCAAGCCCAAGTTGTTCGTAGTTGGTTTTTTCCGCTTTGCGGTTAATCTCCGCTGCCTGCATGGTGGTGGTGACAATGCCGCTGCCGCGATTATTTAACAGGCGGTACAAATACCATCCGCCGTAGCCAAGCAGACCAAGCAGCACCAATCCGCCTACGGCAAGCACAATTGTTCGCGCCAATGAATTCGGTCTGGCGGGCTGCGGCGGCACGCCGCCTGCCGCTATGATTTGTGTGACCAGCTCGCCGTAGGATTTGATGTACGCCTGGTCAAGTCCGCGCGGGTCGGCTTGAATGGCGGCGTATGCTTTTTGGGCGCCTGCGCCAAGCCCCACCCAGCGTTCCACCGCCAAATTCGGGTCGGGATTGATGCTGTAAGATTCAATCGCCATGCGAAGGTAATCCTCGCGTAAATCCGGTCTCAGGTAGGATGGCGTTGCGTCAATAAACTCGGTGGGGAAGAGGATGTACGCCCAAATCAGTCCCAAGACAAATCCTCCGGCAAAAATTCCAATCATCGTCCAGGGGAGTTTTTTAGCCAAAGCCTTTATAAAATCCATACCGCGCTCCTTGTCCAGTATTTGTTCTTGAATTCCACGGCTGAAAACTGCAAATGGTTTATTTTGCAAGCCATATAATTTATATTATAACCTTAACAGGCTTTGGTGCATAAAAGGATTGACAAAAAAGGGCGAGACTGTGTAATTTTAGTTTATGCCTAAACAAAAGAAAACACAATCACGCCTGCAAGCATTATATCGCATCAAGAACTGGACTGAATACGACCAAGCGCTTGTAAAGGTTAAATCCCAGCCCTAAAATTGCACATCATCCCTTCATAATTTCTTCACCATCCTTTTCCCTTTTATGCGAAAATGCGGGTGAACACAACGCTGTTCAATCGCATTTTCGCTTTACTCAAGGAGAACAAAATGAACAAGTGGCTCAAAATTACATTAATTGCCTTGCTGACTTTGGCGGTATTATCCGGCGTTGCGCTGGCTGGATACCGCCTCGGGCTGACTCAAAACCCGGAAGTAATTCAAAAACTCGCGGATTTGCGCGCCCAACGCCTTGAACAATTTCAAAAACAGTTTGAAAACGGGCTGCCCGGCAAAGGATTGGGGCGCGGCAACAACCCGCATGGCTTTGCGCCGGGTCTTACCCGCGAATTTAAGCGCGGGCGCGGAGGGTTTTCCTTCTTCTCCCCGCTTTGGGGGTTGATTAAACTGGCGCTGCTTGGCGCGCTGCTGTGGTTTGGGTATCAGTATGCCAAAAACAGCGGCTGGAAGCTGGTAAAAGAAACGCCGCCCGCCGCCCCTGCGCCCGCGCAAGCGTCTTCCGCTTCGCAGGAAGATACGGAGTAAACGCGCCGTTGTTTCACACAGCCCCTCTTGCCGCGTGAGAGGGGCAAAACCCTTTTGTAAATTCACACAACTTCTTCACAACCTATGTGGCATAATTCAATCATCAAATTTAATCGTTTACCCATCAACTCCCATGCCTCAAACCATCCTTGTTGTTGACGACGAAAAAAGACTGGTCTCCCTGCTGCAAAGTTACTTGCAACAGGAAGGTTACCGCGTAGTTTCCGCCTCCAATGGCAAAGAAGCCTTGCTCCTTGCCCAAAAAGAGACTCCTGATTTAATCATCCTTGATATTATGATGCCCGAAATGAACGGGTATGATTTTATGCGCGAACACCGCAAAGAGCGCGATACGCCCATCATCATGCTCACTGCCAAAGTTGAAGATGAAGATAAAATCATCGGGCTGGAACTTGGCGCGGATGATTATGTGACCAAACCTTTCAAACCGCGCGAGCTCATGGCGCGGGTCCGCAATGTGCTGCGCCGCGCGGGCAAATCTGAAGCGAGGGGAAAAACCTTAAAAGTTGGCGACCTGATGCTGGACCGCGACACCCGCGAAGTAAAAGCCGCCAACCGCAGCGTGGACTTGACCCCCTCTGAGTTTGACCTTCTCGCCGCGCTTATGTCCGCTCCCGGCAAAGTTTTCTCGCGTCTCGATTTGCTGGATGTCATTCAAGGCGTGCGCTATGAGGGCTATGAACGCACCATTGATACGCACATCAAAAACCTGCGCGCCAAAATCGAGCCTGACCCGCGCAAGCCGCGCTATATTGAAACCATGTACGGCGTGGGGTATCGCTTAAGCAAAACATGAAATTAACCACCAAGCTCATCCTTGCTTTTTTATTTATCAGTCTGCTCAGCATTGGTTCGGTTGCAATTTTTACGCGCGCCGCCACCAACCGCGAGTTTGATAAATTTATCAATCAACGCTATCAGAAAGAGTTGATGGAAGAATTGGAACATTATTACGAAGATAACGGCTCCTGGCAGGGATTGGAATCGCGTTTTGCTTTGGGCGGCATTAATCGAGGACGCCCGCTTTTCTTTTCAATTGCCGATGAAAGCGGAAACATTCTGGTTGCCGGTGAAAACTACCGCAATCAACGCGCTGTCAGCCGCGCTGAACTGAAAAAAGGAAAACCCATTGAGGTGGAAGATAAAATCGTCGGTGTTTTGCTTTTTAACCCATCCCTTGAACGCGACCCAATGGAGGATGAATTTATCCGCCGCATGGGCAGTTCCATATTTTTCAGCGCAGTCGGCACAATTTTTGTCGCTTTTATTCTTGGCGCAATTCTTTCCCGCACCATCACGCGCCCCATCCGCGAGCTGACCAATGCCTCGCGGCAAATTGCAAGCGGAAAATTTGACCAGCGCGTGCCTGTCCGTTCACGCGATGAAATCGGCGCGCTTGCCGAAGCGTTCAACAAAATGAGCAGCGAACTGGCGCGCTCCTCCAACCTTCGCAAGCAAATGACGGCGGATATTGCCCATGAACTGCGCACGCCGCTCAGTTTAATTCTTGGTCATGCCGAAGCGGTGCATGATGGCGTGCTGCCGCCCAGCAAGGAAAATTTTGAAATCATCCGCGAAGAAGCGGAGCGTTTGGAAAAACTGGTCAACGATTTGCGAACTTTATCCCTTGCCGATGCGGGCGAGCTTTCGGTGGATTTTCAGCCTGTGGACGTTAATCAACTCCTTGCGGATATTCATGCCCACTACTTGATGTCTTTTTCAAGCAAGCGCGTTTCTCTTGACCTTTGTGTGAGTCCTGCTCCCTTAAAAGCAAACCTTGACCCCAGCCGCTTTGCTCAGGCGTTAACCAACATCCTTGAGAATGCGCTCCGCTACACACCGGAAGGCGGGCGGGTGGAAATGTCCGCGCGCGCGGCGGGCGATGAAATTGAAATCGTCATCGCCGACAGCGGCGAAGGCGTGACGCCGGAGGAAGCCGTTCACTTGTTTGACCGCTTTTACCGCGCCGACGAATCCCGCGCGCGCAACGATGGCGGTTCGGGGCTTGGGCTTGCCATTACCAAGTCCATCATTGAAATGCACAAGGGAAAAATCTGGGCGGAAAGCGAAAAAGGCAAAGGGCTGCGCATGTTGATTCGCGTGCCTTTGCTTTACAAAACAAAATAAACCGCCAGCAGAATCAAAATCACCAGCATATACAGCGGCATAATTGTGACTGAGCCGAAGACATCCAAAAAGGAATATTTGCCGCCCTCATATTCGTTCAACGGCATGGCAAACGGCTCTATTTTTTTGCCGGTTTTGGAAAGTCCCGCCGCGTCGTTATACATGCCGCGAAATTTTCTTTCCTGCTGCAAATAGTAAGCGTCCAACCCCCAAAACAAAAGCGTGGGGATGATTGCCACCAATGCAAATTTACCATTGTTGGTGCTGGCATAAATCGCCAATAGCGCGGAAACAATCGCCACCATCCAGCCTTTCATTTGGAAGGAGTTTGCGTTCATGCGGGTAATGACGCCTTGAATAAACTCAAGGTGTTTGATTTTTTCGGGGGGGAATTTTTCCGTCATAGCAGCGTCCTCTCTCTGCATTCATTATACATGCTGGCGCTCGTGAATTTCACAGTATAAGAGCGTATGTTCGCAGCCTTCACATTCCATTTGCAGGGTGGCATGGTGGATGTTGTACCTGTGTTCAAGCAGTTCATTGATGTTTTCCTGAATCACCGCGCACGCGCTGACCGGGATGTCGTTTGTGACGATGTGCGCGGAAAGCATTCGCAAGTTTTCGCTGATGCTCCAGACGTGCAGGTCATGCACATCGAGCACGCCGTCCACTGTGTGCAGGTCCGCCACCATTTTTTGCATGTCAATATTTTCGGGCGAACTTTCCAATAGAATGTGAATGGTTTGCCGCAAAATGCCCCACGCATTGTAGAGAATAAAAAAGCCGATGATGACGCTGACCAGCGGGTCGAGCCAGTTCCATTGGGTAAAGTAAATCATCACGCCCGCAACGACCGCGCCGAGCGTGGAGAGCACATCCCCCATCAAATGCAAAAACGCGCTGCGCAGGTTCAGGTCATGTTCGCTGCCTTCTTTGACCATCCACGCGGTGACGAGGTTGATGAGGAATGCAACAGCGCCGACTGCGATGAGGATGGAGGAATTTACTTGCGGCGGGGAAAGAAAGCGGTGATACGCTTCGTAGAAAATTCCGATGGCAATCAAAATCAACGTGGTGGAATTGACCAGCGCCACCAAAATTCCCACGCGGTGATACCCGTAGGTTTTACCGGCGTGAGCGGGTTTGAGCGCAACTTTCAGCGCGTACCAACTCAAGCCCAGCGCGATGACGTCGGTAAAGTTGTGCGCCGCATCGGTGAGCAGGGCAAGGCTGCTGCCCCAAATTCCGGCAATGACTTCAATAATGACAAAGCCCGCAGTTAATGAAAGCGACAGCGCAAGACGCTTTGTGTTTTGCGCTGTCAGGCTGCTGATGTGCGAATGGGAATGATTGCCGGGCATGTCATTTATTTTCCCGGCGTTTTTGAGCGTGCATATTTAATCTGCGGCGCGTTTTCGTTAATAAATTCCAGGCGCTCTTTTTCCGTGCCGGTTTTTCCCGCTTCCTGCCAGCCGGGCGGCAATTCCTTATCCAGGCTCCAAATGGAATACTGGCTTTCGCGGTCAATGACAACTTTGTAAATTGTGGCGGAGGTTGTATCTGTCATGGGTTCTTCCTTTGGACAAATTATACAGCTCGCCAATTTCTCTTACACCCAGCCCAACAATCTTGCAATGCTGGCGGTGAGGAAGGTGACCAAAAATGCCGCGCCAAGCGTAATGACCACGCTGAGGGTTGCCCACTTCCATGATTTTGTTTCTTTGTAAATGGTGATGATGGTTGTGGCGCACGGGTTGTGCAGCAGGGCAAACAACATCAAATTTACGGCGGTGAGCATGGTCCAGCCGTTGCCGTTGACCAGCAGGTCAAAAATTGCGGCGTTGGAGGAAGGTCCGTCCACCATCATGCCTGCGCCCATGTACATCATCATCATGGTTGGCACGACGATTTCATTGGCGGGAATGGCGATGATGTACGCCAGCAGAATCACGCCGTCGAGACCGAGCAACACGCCAAACGGATTCAGCCAGTCGGCAATCGCCCGCGCGAGACTGACATCACCCGCGGGGATGTTTGCCAGCAGCCAAATGATTGCCCCCGCCGGAGCCGCAGTTTGCATGGCGCGCCAGAGGACGAAGATGGTTCGGTCAATGATGGAAGTGTAAAGGATGCGCGGCAGATTCGGCTTGCGGTAGGGCGGAAGTTCGAGGGTAAACGCCGATGCCTCGCCCTTTAGCACAGTCCGCGAGAGAATCCACGACATAAGAAAAGTGAAGGCGACGCCAATCAACACCACGCCGACCACTGTTCCCGCGGCGATGAACGAGGTCAACGCGGGAGGGAATGCCGCGGCGACAAACACAGTCGCAAGCATGATGAGCGTGGGGAAACGCCCATTGCATGGGACAAAGTTGTTGGTGAGGATGGCGATGAGCCGCTCGCGGGGCGAATCGATAATGCGGGTGGCGACCACGCCTGCGGCGTTGCAGCCAAACCCCATTGCCATGGTGAGCGATTGTTTGCCATGCGCCCCGGATTTTTTGAAGAGCCAATCCATGTTGAATGCCACGCGCGGCAGATAGCCGAGGTCTTCCAAAAATGTGAAGGAGGGGAAGAAGATTGCCATAGGCGGCAGCATGACGCTGACAACCCACGCAAGACCGAGATACACGCCGTCCCATATAAAGCCTGTCAGCCACCACGGGGCGCCAATGGCGTTGAATAAATTTTTGCCAAAGTTTCCAAGTGAAAATAAAACAGTTGCAATCGCATCCGAGGCAACGTTTGCGCCGGAGACGGTCAGCCAGATGATGATGCCAAGCAGCAGCGCCATGATGGGCAGACCAAAAATCGGAGAGGTGACGATGCGGTCTATGGTTTGGTCGAGGTCGTATTTTTTGTCATCGGCGGTTTTGACGGCGCGTTTGGCAATCTTTTCCGCTTCGTTGTAAAGGGATTTGACAATTTCATCACGAAAGCCGGTGGATAAATTATTGCGTAATGCTTCGGCTTTGGCGAGGATGTCGTTGGGGTGAATATTTTCCTGTGTCATGTGATTACTGTCTTCCTTCCACGCTCATCTTTGCGCTGAATTGAACATCCTGCCGGTATTGGCGCGAGACGATTTCATTCAGCTCGCCATCGAGGATGGCTTTTTGCACGCGGGCGTCTCCGTCCAACAAGCGGATTGCCAGCCAGCGGGCGTTGGGAATGCCGGGGGCGAGCCGCTTAATCATCGGCACGAGTTCGTTCACCGCGTTTTGAAATTCGGGCGTGCCTTGTACGCGCAGCGGTTTGACTTGAATTTTCCCCTCGATGACTTCCGCCACCGTGCCAAGCAGGGTGTGAATTCCTTCGCCCGTGCGCGCGGTGACGGGGATGGCTGGCACGCCCAAATCGCGGGATAAAGAACGCGCGTCCACTTCCAGCCCTTTGCGTTTGGCTTCATCCATCAAGTTGATTGCCACCACGACATTTTCGGTGATTTCCATTACTTGCATCACAAGGTTGAGATTGCGTTCCAGCGCGGTTGCGTCGGTGACGACAATGGTGCAGTTTGGCTGCCCGAATAAAATAAAGTCGCGCGCCACTTCTTCATCTTGCGAAGCGGAAAGCAGGGAATAGGTGCCGGGTAAATCCACCAGTTTGTAGCGAATCTTGTTGAATTCAAACCCGCCTTCGGCGCGGGTGACGGTTTTGCCGGGCCAGTTGCCGGTGTGCTGTTTCAGTCCGGTCAGCGCGTTGAACAAGGTGGATTTGCCCGTGTTGGGGTTTCCCGCAAGCGCAATTACGCGGTCAAAGTCGCCGACTTTGATGCCCATTTGTTCGAGCTGCGTAAATGCTGGGCAGGTTTCGCAATGTTCGGTAGGGAGGATGGTTTTGTTTGTCATAGTTCCTTCTTTATGGCAGTCTGCATGTTAAATGATAACTTGCAACTTGGCACCTGTAACTTGTAACTTATTAAATCGGCTTCACCCAAATTTTCGCGGCTTGGTCTTTTCGCAGCGCAATCAACGTTCCACGCACGCGGTATCCGCGCGGGTCGCCAAAAAAGTTTTGCAATTCAGGGTAAATGATTGTTCCCGGAGTGAGACCGAGGTCGAGAAAACGGCGGCGGGTAAATCCCTGCACCGCGTTGTCCAATGTGACGATTTCTCCGCGCTGGTTGTGATTCAATTCAAATAATGGAATTGCCTCGCGTTTTAACATTTCGCTTTCGGGCAGCGCGGCAACGTGAATGTTTGAAGCAACCGCAGGCGCAAGGCGGTATTCGTTTTCTCCGTCGCTCAACACATAGCGGCTGGATGTTTTTTCAATGATTCGAATCTCCTGCCCAAGCCGCAGCCCTGCCGCGACAATTTGTTGGTAGGCAAGCGTGGGTTCGTCTTCGAGATGAACAATTCGCGCCGGGCGGTCGGGTTGCCAGTTTGTGATGGGCGTTGATTCGGGGCGGCTGATTTTTCCCTCGCGGGTGGGGATGGGGTCGCCGTGCGGGTCATGTGTGGGATGTCCAAGCGCGGCATCCAATTCATTTAACTGCGCTTCGGTCAGCGAATGTTCGCGGCGTTGCGCTTCGTTATGAACTTGTTCCAAAGGCATACGCGCTTCGTCTGCAAGGTAACGCTCCCATAAGCGGTGCGCGCGGACAACATGCAAAGCCCAGCGTTCGCCTTCGGCGGTCAAGTGCAATTGCGCCCCGCGCGATTCGAGCAATCCTTGACCTTCCATATTTTCGATAAGACGGGTTACTTTTGCGCGCGGCAGGTCGAGCGTGCCGCCAAGTGATTCGGGCGAGGCGTGGCGTCCTTGCTGTTCGCGGTCGAGCAAATGTTTGAGCGCGTCTTCCACTTGTTCGCGTTCCTGCGCGGCGCGGTATTTTTGGTATTGAGCCAGCGCGCCCAGACGCGGGAGGAAGACAAGAAGCAGAAAGGCTGCGATAAGGATGGCGTAGGTCATGCGAATTTCCTTTATTGTTTCAATTTGGGCAATAACGAGCCGACGTTCTTTTTGTAATCGAGGTATTCCGAGCCGAACTGTTCAATAAGGATTCTCTCCTCTTCGGGAATGCGGATGACGATGACCGCGACGACGATGGCAATCCCGCACAATCCGATTAACCAGTTTGCGGAGATGAAGAGCAGCGCGATTTGCATGAGCAAAAACGCGAGGTAGATGGGATGGCGGATTTTGGCGTACACGCCTTCTTTCGCCAGCGCGGGTACTTTGAGCAAACGCAAGGCGGGGTCGAAGCCCTCGCCGAGTTTTTCGCCGAGCGTCTTGTGGCTCAACGCGTTTAGAAAAATCGAAAACGCGCCAAGTCCAAGCCCCGCCCAACGAGCCCAAATTGGCAGCGGCAGGTTTGACCATGCCATGAATTGCGGCGCGAATGTCCAAACGAGAATCCCAAGATAAAACGGAATTCCAAAAATCGCGCGGATTTTCAACAAAAGCGGAACTTCATTCTCGTTGTGCATTTTGACCCGTTCCGCCGTATTCTTGCCGCGCGCCTTTGCCCGCTTTGAATAATAAGCCATCACATAGGCGAAACTGAAAAAGATGAACAAGAACGCGATTTTGAAAAACATATTGAGCATAATATTTTCCAGAGGTAGTTAAGCAAGGAGGCTTCTGTTTACTGTATTAAAACCTCGGCAAAAACCTTCCCGTGCGTTTCATGTAGTCGCGGTATTCGTCGCCGAATTTTTCAATCAAATTGGCTTCTTCTTTGGGCGTGCGAATTGCCATCACAATAAATGTCAGCGCTGCAAGCAGGATGATGAACCAGTTATCTGCCATGAGCGCAAAGGATACGTACAGCAATGTTCCCACGGTATAAAGCGGATGGCGCACCCAGCGGTAAATGCCATGCGTAACGAGTTGATGATTTTTGCGCGTGGCGCTTACGGGTGTAATTCCACTTTGAATGCTGCTGAACAGCCAGTAGATTAGACCAATATTACTCAAGCCAAGCGCAACGCCAAACCATCGCGCTGCTTCGGGCAAGCCCATCTTCGACCAAGCCATCCACTGCGGGTTGAGAAGATACACAACAGGGCTGAGCCAGAGCGCCAGCCCGAAGATGCGAATTGCCAGCATCATTGCCATGCCATCTGCGCTGCGTGAAAGTTTTTCACCTGATTCGCGGTCTGCCTTGCGGCGGAAATATGTTGAAATCCCTGCGCCGGTGAATAGTACAAAAGCGGCGAGAATGCGGAAAGTTGTTTCGTTCATTTTTTCTCCTACACTAAATTTATTTAACCCAAGTTGCTACCCTTGCTTAATTTTTTACCGCAGAGGCGCGGAGGACACGGAGAAATTCATTAAAAACTCTGCGCCCCCTGCACATCGGCGGTTCAAAACAGGCAAAATCCTTCTTCTCTTTTGAAGGCGGCAACTTGCGTTATTTAACAAAAATTTTGGTTGTGATGTTCAATCCCAGCACATGCGATTTGCGTCCAACCTTGATGGTCAGATTGTTATCAAAAGCCGAATATGCGGTGATTTCTATTTTGACATTCGGCGTCATACCCAATTCGTTGAGATGCCTGAGCAGGTTCGCGTCCTGCGAGACAACGCGTTGGATGACCACAACTTGATTCGGGCGAATGGAAGACAGCGGCGCGGATTCATCTACGGGCATTCTTAAATCCTCTGTGGGAATGAACTCGCCGTGCGGGTCACGTTCCGGGTGACCCAGCGCGGCGGCAATCCGCCGTTCAAAATCTTCCGAGATGACATGCTCCAATCTTTCGGCTTCTTCATGCACTTCATCCCACGAATAACCAAGCGTTTGCACAAGCCAGGCTTCCAGCAGGCGATGATGACGGATGACTTCCAGCGCGGTTTTCCTTCCCGCTGTTGTTAACGTCACCCCCTGATGTTTTTGATACTCCACCAGCGCGGGTTTTTCCGCCGCCATCTTTTGAATCATCCCCGTCACCGAAGCGGGTTTGATGTTTAACTCGCGGGCAAGGTCGTTGGTGCTGGCGGGCTGCCCGTTTTTGGTCAGCTCGTAAATGCGTTTCAGGTAATCCTGCGTGGATTGGGTGGCAGTTGTTTTCTTCATGTTTAATCCATAATTTAGTTATGACTAAATATATTTTAGTCTAAACTAAATTTTTGTCAAGCGAAATCCACCAGCGCCATAGCCACGGAGCCAAGGGGGATAATTTTTTAAGCCTTGCAAATCTTGCACATGCAAGGATTTATGTAATAATGAAAAATATTTTATAAAAAAGAAACAAGGAGAATTTCCATGCGTATTTGCGTGCTTTCCGATGAAAAACCCGAAGACTTTGACCCCGCTCCATACCTTAAAGATTACGACTGGCAGATGGTGACCCTGACCGCGCCTGTGTTTGACAATATAAAACGCCTGGCGGATACAAAAGAGTTTGATGTGTTTCTTAATGTATGCGAAGGTTACGAATTTGAAGACGCGCAGGATGACGCGGAAGGATATGATGCCATTGAAGTTGTAGAAACGCTTGAAAAGTTAAACCTTATTTTTACCGGCGCGCATTCCAACTGCTTTGACCCCAGCCGCGAAGAAATGCAATCCGTTGCCGATGCGAACAAAATCGGTTTTGCCAAAGGCTACCGGGTAAAAAACGTCGAAGAAGCGGAAAGTTTGGTGAAAAATTTGCGCTTTCCAATCATGGTCAAACACCCCAAAAGTTACGGCAGCATGGGCATGTTCAAAGATTCCCGCGCCGATACGCTCGAACAGGTGAAAACCCAAGTGGCAAGAATCTGCGCGCAATTTGGCGCGGCGCGCATGGAAGAATTTATCGTTGGCAAAGAGTTTAATGTGCTGGTGGTGGACAACCCCGAAGATTTATCGCGCCCCATTGCTTACCCGCCAGCCGAGCTCATCTTTCCCGCAGGCGAAGAATTCTGGCATACCGACATCAAATGGAATTACGACGTGCCGTTTGATTTCAAAGAAGTGAAAGACCCCGCTCTAGTTTCCAAATTACAGGATACCGCCGTCCGCATGTACCTTGCAATGGGCGTCACGGGCTACGGGCGGTGCGATATCCGCATGAATGAGCGCGGCGAGTTGTTCATCCTTGAAATTAATCCCAACCCCGCTATTATGCTTAAGCCCGAAGAGTATGGACCGGCGGATTATATGATTCTGTACGACAAAGATGGCTACAAAGGTTTCTTTGACCGTATTTTTGAATCCGCAAAGGTGAGGCACAAGGCGCGCAGTAAAGTCAGTTAATGTTTTACCGCAGAGACGCGAAGGACGCGGAGAAAACCTCGCGACCCCGGCGGCTCTGCGATTCAAAACAATCCAAAATAAAACTATACATACTCGTAGAACGGCATTTCGATTTTGATTTTTCGTGTAACAAACTCGCAGTTAGGTTCAGCCAATTCAAGGAACATTTCCATTGTCTCCGGGCTTAACTGCTGGTATTGCATAATTGCCTGCTCGGCGGCTTCCCGCGGGCAAGGGGTTTGCGTTCTGCCTTCCCTGCCGGTTTTCAGTTCGCGCCAGTGGATGTAAAAAAGCGGCTCGCTGTACATGCTCACTCCTTTTCCTCTAAACAAAATTGGAATTGTGCTGCGCCAATTAACTTGTCGGCATTTTATATGTACAGGATGTCCGCTTTCATAATAACATCATTACAGCTGCCCTGCGGAGACCGTTCTTTTATGGCAGGCTTTGATTAATTCGCAACTTACGTCCCCCGAAATTTAACCGCAGACCATGGGTTGCGGTCTGTTGTCGGCGGCGGTCAATGACCCAAAAGGTCATTATTTTGCGTCAGCCCAATCATTGTAAATATCCTCCTCGTCCACAATGACTGGCGGCGCGGAATTAAGTTCGTCATTCCACGCGCCTTTTTCTTGCATCAGGGCGGCGGTCTCATAGGGTGTGAGCATGATTTCCAAATTTTGCTCTTCAATAAACTGCAAAATCAATTTGTGCGAAGGCTTTTCAGTCTTGAAACTTTTTTGCACATGATTAAGAAAATATTTGGCGCTTTCGTTTGAGATTCCAAAACGCGCCGCGATTTGTTCAAAAGGTTTTATTTTTTCCATACTCCGATTGTACCTGATGTTTGCGGGTACAATTTCCTGCGAGGTGAATTGATGCACATCCCAAAACTGTACCGCGAAGAAGACCGCAAAACCATTTTGCAATTTTTACAGCGCAACAACTTTCCTGCGCTGGTCAGTTATGACGGCGAAAAGCCGCTCGCCACGCACACGCCCGTCGAGGTGGTGGAACAGCCCGACGGCTCGTGGGTCATTTACACGCACCTTTCCCGCGCCAACCCGCAGTGGAAAACCTTCAACGGACAGGAAGTCTTGCTTATCTTTCAAGGCGCGCATACCTATATTTCCGCCCGCTGGTATAACCATATCAACGTCCCCACATGGAACTATATGATGATTCATGTGTATGGAAAAATTCGCATCTTGGAAGACCAAGAATTCTACAACCTGCTCAGCCGCTTGGTGGCGCAGCACGAAGCGCGCAGCGAATATCGGCTTGAATCGCTTCCGCAGGATTTTGTGAAAAAGGAAATGAACGGCGCGGTTGGCTTTGCCATCGAGGTCACCAAAGTGGACGCGGGCTACAAACTCAGCCAAAACCGAAACGATGAAGACCACGCGAACATTATCCGCGAGCTGGAAAAGCGCGAAGACAATGACTCGCATGAAATTGCAAAAGCCATGAAATTGCGGCGCGCGCAAAAAATCGGGGAACAAAACCCTCCTCCCAATCGTTAAATTCAGGCGCGAATATTTCCGCGCTTGACAGTTTGCGCTGTCCGCTGCATCCTGGTTTTGGAGGTTTGCATGGAACAACATGAAAATACCTGGCGTGCGTTTGGCATTCTTGCCGCGCTGCTGCTTATTCTTTCCGCGCTTCTTTTTTTCTTTTACGACACATCCAAACTTTCGGTGGATGTTCAACAAACGCCCCCGCAAATCGTTTCACAAATTCCAATGGAGGGGCAGCGGCTGAACTTGTCGGATTCCGTCACTTTGATATTTGACCGCGATATGGATTCCGCTTCATCGGATTCCTTCGCGTTTTTGCTGGACGGGCAGCCTGTCTCCGGGCGCGGAGTTTGGTCCGACGCCCGCACGTTCACCTTCACCCCTCAAACGCCACTGCTCCCCGCAACGGTTTACACGGCGGTCTTTTCCTCGCCCCGCGCAGCCGATGGCGCATCCGCAGACGAACTGCGCGTGGAATTTACAACGGTGGAGGCGCTTGCCGTTTCGCAATTTTTCCCCGCCGCCAATGCGTCCGATGTGGATTTGAACGCGAACATCACCGTTATTTTCAATCACCCTGTTGTGCCGCTCGGCATGGTTGAGGAGCAGGCA
>DAOTZP010000418.1:0-4950 GCA_034434265.1 Anaerolineales bacterium
TTGCCTTCACCGGTTTGTTTGCGCTGTTTTATATTTTTGTGTATCTCACTTTATATTCATTCGCCCATCTCGTGCAGGAGAAACCAAATGCAAAATAACCTGATTGTGATTCGCGGCGGCGGCGACCTTGCCAGCGGAATCGCGCTTCGCCTTCATCGGGCGGGCTTTTCGCTCGTCATCCTCGAACTTTCCGCCCCGCTGACCGTGCGCCGCAGCGTCTCATTCAGCAATGCCGTTTATGAAGGCGCGCACACTGTGGAAGGAATCACCGCGCGGCTTGCCTCAGCAGACCAAATCGTCTCCACCCTTGAATTGGGCGAAATCCCCGTGCTGGTTGACCCCGAAGCAAATATCTTAAAAAATTCATTTGCCGTCAGCCCGCAATCTACTTTTGTGATTGACGCGCGGATGCTTAAATCCGCGCCGGAAAAATTGGATATTAAAGTTCCCCTGCACATCGGGCTGGGACCGGGATTCATCGCCGGGGAGAATTGCCATGCCGTGATTGAAACCCAGCGCGGACATACGCTGGGGCGCGTGTATTGGAATGGACCCGCGAATCAGGACAGCGGTCAACCGGAAGGCGACCCGCGCCGCGTGCTGCGCGCTCCGTCTGCGGGGAAGTTAAATCCGCGCGCGCGAATTGGCGACCATATCGAGGAGGGGCAAATCATTGGGGAGGTGGAAGGAATCGCGGTGGCGAGTCAAATCAAAGGCGTGCTGCGCGGATTGATTCATGAAAAGGCGGACTTAACCCAAAACATGAAAATCGGCGATGTGGACCCGCGCAACGATTCTTCCGCATGTTATTTGGTTTCGGACAAGGCGCTGGCTGTGGGCGGCGGCGCGCTGGAAGCGGTGATGATGTATTTAAGACAAAAGGAAAAAATAAATTTGTGAGGCGCGTTATTTGCTTGCGCGGTCATAAAACACAAGCAGCGTGCTGCCGTATTTTCTCTGTTCGTTTTCTTCCAAATTTTCCAACTTCACTTGCTGATATTCCAGCGGGTCAATTTGCACAATCACAGTGCCGGTTTCGGCAAGCCACGCGGGGTTTTGGTCGGCGAGTTTGAGCGCTTTGACCCACATCTCATGATATTGCGGCGGGGCGATGTAAAGATAGTCAAATTTTTTATTGGCTGGCTGGGCAAGCATCTGGAAGGCGTCGCCGCGCCGAATTTCCGCCCGGCTGGTAAACCCGCAGTGGGCGACGTTTTCCTTGATTGTTTCAATGGGCGCGCGGTTCAAATCTGTAAAGCGCACAAACGCCGCGCCGCGGCTTAACGCTTCAATGCCAATTGCGCCTGTGCCGCCAAACAAATCCCACCAGTTTGAGTCAATTACGTCTCCTGCGAGGATGTTAAACAGCGCTTCTTTCACGCGGTCCATCACAGGGCGGGTGGTATCGCCGGGAACCGGTTTTAATTTTCTTCCGCGCGCGCTGCCCGCAATCACCCGCAGCGTCATAATGTTTTCTCCACAATCTTTCTTACGCTCATCAAATTGCCATGCGCGGCGGTGATGTGCGTGACGCACCCCGTTCCCAAAATAAATTTTTGTCCGCCGGTTTGTTTTAGCGCGTCTTGCGCTTCGCGTTCAATTTGCGCGGGCGTTTCAAATACCAGTGCGTTTTGCCGCAGTCCGCCGCACAATGCCCCGTTAAACATTATGCGCGCTTCCGCCAGCGTGGGGAAAGTTTCGCGGTCGTGCCAGTTGACGATTTGAAAATTCAATTCATTCACAAGTTCAAAGTGAATATCTTTTCCGTGCAGATGAACCATGTTGCACCATGTGTCTTTGATTGGCGCGAGCGTTTGCGCGTCAAACGGCAAGCCGAATTTTTTATATTCATCCAGCGTAAACATTTCGCTTTGCGCGTGCTGCACGGCGTAAAAAATTCCATCAATTCCTGTTTCCAGCGCGGCTTCGATAAATTTCCTTGTCGTTCTTGCAATCACATCCAGCCCTTTCATCACCGCTTCGGGCGCTTGGCGCAAATGGGCGAGCAGGGTTTCGTTCCCCGCCAAATTTTTTGCCTGCGATAACGGGTTGAAAATGGTTTGAATCATGGGCGTTTCCGCGCCGAGACCTTTGCGAATTATCCGCAAACATTCCAGTTGATTTGCCAAATGCGGCGCGGTTGGGCTTAACTCCCGCAGATTTTCCCAGTCTTGCGGAGTTTGAATGACTCTCCGCGTGTATTTTCTTGAGCCTTCCGATTCGCCCGTCCATTCATCTTCCACGCCCCAATCTTTTACCGCAAAAGACGAAGCGGGGGTGACTTTGACAATATCAAAATCATACACGCTTTGGAAATGTAAAGTTGCGGCGGCAAGCGTGTGCGGATTTTGGTCGTCCACAGGAAAATGCCGCCACAAGGCAACCGGCGCGCGGTCGGGAATTTCTCCGCGCAGGCAGGCTTGAATTCGCTCTCGATGATTCATCATGGGATTTGTTTTACCTCGCAAAAGATGGCGTTTCCGCGCCGCACGTCCAATATCACGGGCGCGTCTTTGAACGTTTTTCTATCTTCATTCGTGCGGGTATTGACCAGCACATAATCGCCGCTTTGGATTTTTCCAAATTCGGTTCTGTAATCGCGGATGCGGATGTCTTCTCCGGCGTAGTAAGCCGCAATATACGGCTCGCGTTTGACAAAAAGATTGACGTCTTTTTTGTTAAAGCGCCCCACTGATTCTTTGTAACAGGTCAGCCAATATTCGGTTTCATACAAGCGAAATGCGCCGCTTGTTCCGCCGATAAAAATATTGTAATACGCATACTGATAAGGATGAAGTTTGAAGGAACTGTATAACGAAGGCGCAAGCAGAAGCAAACTCAATAAAACAAAAACGGATTCTTTTTTTACGGCGCTGAATATTCTTTCAAATGCAAACGCGGCAAAAACAAACACAGGCGGAAGGATAAAAAGAAAATGACGATAGCCGTCGTACATGGGCGGGCGGAGAACGATGACATAAGCAAATGGAATGAGAAACCAGAGGATGAGGGGGGATAGTGACCGGTAATCAGTAATCAGCGGGCGGTAATCAGCGGCGGTGATTTTTTGTTTTGGAAGAAAGGCGAAGAAAAGCCCAAGCGCGGAAAGAATCAACGCAGGTTCGGTAAGAGTGAGCAGGAGCAGGGTGGGCAGGTAGCGGCGGGGAAGCTGGTCGGCGGGGAATGTTTGCCCGTTAAACAGGACAGGCAACTGCGTGGGATTATCGGACATGAAGCCAAAGGCGGCAATGAAACGTCCCAGCGGGTTTTCCCATAGATGGGGCCAGAACGCGAATGAGATAGTCATCGCAAACAGCGCGTAGCCAAGAAACGTTTTCGCGTAAGTAAAAACGTTTCTTTTGTTGATTTTTGGGGCTGCGTACAAACATACAAGAACCGCCGCCAACGGTCCCAGCACGCGGATGGAAGCGGCGATGCCGAGAAAAAAACCCGCCAGTAAAACTTTGGCGCTTTTTTGGGGAGTTTCCATATCATTCACAAATTCCATCCCAAAACAAACCGCGCCTAAAAAGAAGACAAGGAAGGGAATGTCTTTGGGGTTGATGAATGCGTGTCCCCATAACAAGGGCTGCCATGCAAACAAAGCAGCAGAGGCAAGCGCCGCATAGCCGCTGACAAATTGTTTGGCGAAACGGTACAGTAAATACACGCCCAGTTGAAAGCACAGAAAGTTCGCCAAATGCCACGCGGAGGCAAGGTCAAGCCCGAGGCGTTGAATCAAATTGACCAGCGGCTGCCCAAGCAGAACGTAGGCAGGCCCGCGGTTGGCGTGGTCGCTTCCGCTTGCGCCGTAGTAATTGTCCACGTCAAAACTTCCGCTGAACCATTCGGCTGGCGAGTAGGCTTTTTGCAGCGCGGCGGCGTAATCGTAAAAAAGCGGCTCGTCCCATGACAAGCCGTAATCACGAAAGACCAGCAAGCCGATGATGAGGTTGATGAGGATGAGAATGAAGATGGAACGCGAAGCGAATTTTTGCATAACGCGGATTTATTTTTTCGAGACGCGGTGCGCCTGCCGCTTTTTTGCCTGTTCCATGCGCTGCTGTTCTTCTTCCGTTTCCGCAACGAGCTGCGGCACTTCGACGGGTTTGCCGTTTTCGTCCAGCGCGACGTACACCATGTAGGCGTTGTTGGTGTGCGTTTTTTTTCCGGTGATTGGGTTTTCTGCGGTGACTTGGACTTCGGCTTCCATTGAGGTGCGCCCGGCGTAGGTAACTTCGGCATGAAGCGTGACCAGGTCGCCGATGCTGATGGGTTCGCGGAAGACCATCGAGTCAACGGCGACGGTGACCACGCGCTTTTGCGCGTGGCGCATACAGGCAAGCCCTCCGGCTTCATCCACCAGTTTCATAATCCAGCCGCCGTGAACATTGCCCGCCGAGTTGGCGTGTTCCGGCTGCATCATTTGCGCGATGGTGACGCGCGAATCGCGGGAGGTTTTTTTTGCGGGTGTGGTCATCTTAATCCATATCGTTTTTGAATTCGCCGCTGTCGGCGGTGTGCAGGCGTTCCGGTTCTTCTATTAACACATCCATCACGGAGTTTGCCAGCTCGGGCATGAGCGGGGCAAGCGGCGTGGTGGAAGGGATGAGGGCTTTGGGCGGCGGGGGCGGAGGCGCAAGGCGCGGGCGACTTTCTTCGATGGCGCGGGGGCGCAAAATGCGCGGGTCATTGCTGAGCGTGCCGACGTATTCGCCCAGCACGGAATATACCTCGCGTTTTTCTGTTACAAAGCCAACCCATTCGCCCATGAGGTTGAAGAGATACGGGTAGCCGAGAAAGATTTCCGCGTCGCCTTTGGAGTTGTAAATGGGAATAAGTTTTGGGGTCATGCTTTTATCTCGTGCGAGTGGTCTATATGTCTGTATGTCCAATAGCGGTTGACGAAGAAATTCCATAACATCACCACGCCGACTGCCGCGGCGAGGG
>DAOTZP010000419.1:0-6263 GCA_034434265.1 Anaerolineales bacterium
CCTTGCGCGGCAGCGCGAACAAATTCGCAAAAAACAAATTCACCCGGCGGAACTTGCCGAGGCATATTACAAAAAAATCGAGGAGCTCAACCCAAAGATTAATGCGTTCATCACGGTGATGAAAGCGGAAAAAATCCGCGCAAAAGAGGACGCGCCCTTATACGGCATTCCAATTGCCGTCAAGGATTTATACAACACCGCAGGCGCGCGCACAACGGGCGGCTCGAAATTTTTTGCGGAGTACATCCCAAGCGAAGACGCGGCGGTTGTGGAAAAAATAAAGGACGCGGGCGCGGTGATATTGGGCAAAACCAACACGCACGAAATTGCGCTGGGCGTGACGAACAACAATCCGCATTTTGGGGCTTGCCGCAACCCATGGGATGTAACGCGCATATCCGGCGGCTCTTCGGGCGGGAGCGCGGCGGCAGTGGCGGCGGGCATGGCGTCTGCCGCGCTTGGCACAGATACGGGCGGCTCAATCCGCATTCCCGCGTCTTTATGCGGCGTGGTGGGACTCAAACCCACCTACGGCAGAGTCAGCCTGCGGGGGATTCTTCCGCTTTCGTGGAATCTCGACCACGCCGGTCCGCTCACGCGCGCGGTGGAAGACGCGGCGCTGCTGCTCAACGTCATCAGCGGGTATGACGCGCAAGACCCAGCCAGCTTGAACATGCCGGTGGAGGATTTTTCCGCGCGCCTGAAAGAATCCATCAAAGGAAAACGGATTGCAGCTGCGGTTGGTGATTTTGTGGAAGAAGCAACCGATGAAGAAGTTGCAAACGCGGTGAAGAATGCGGCGGAAATATTAAAAGAACAAGGCGCGGTTTTGGAAAACTTGAACGCGGACTTTTTGCGCGAGGCGGCGCTTGCCAACGCGCTGATGACTCAGGCGGACGGGGCGGCGTTTCACCGCGAGCGGCTGCGGGAACATCCCGATTGGTTTGGCGCGGATATCAGGCAGCGGCTGGAAATTGGCGCGGGGTTTTCCTCCACCGAATATGCGCTTGCCCGCCGCACCCAAACTGAAATGAAAAGAAAGTTTGCGCTGCTGTTTGAAAGATTCGACGCGCTGATTCTGCCCTCCACGCCCATCCCCGCGCCGTTATTGGAAGGGGAAAACGCGCTGGAACGCGCGCGGCTGCTCACCCGATTTACCGCGCCATTCAACTTAACCGGGCTGCCCGCGTTGAGCGTGCCATGCGGCTGGACGCGCGAGACGCTTCCCATTGGCTTGCAAATTGTAACGCGCGAGTGGAATGAAAGCGGCGCGCTGCAAATTGGATACGCGGTGGAAAGCGCGCTGCAAAAATAACAACGCAGCGTATGACATCAGCCGCTTAATGGAATGGAGGATTCCCCTGCTTTTTTGCAGTTTACAAAATTGTTGTTTATTTGGCGGGCAAGTCATGTATAATCTATTCAAAGCGTGTTGTTTTTTGCGGGCAAATTTTGTCATGATACAGCTATGCACAAAGAGGGAAAATATGATAAGCGCCGCAATATTAATTTTTAAGCAAATCTTATGGTTTGCAAAAGCGAGGAACTTATGAATCATAAATCAAACATCGTAAAACTTTTTTCAGCCGCGTTGATTGCCCTGCTGGCAGCGGCCGCCCTCACCGCCGCGCCGGCGCGCGCAGCCGCGGTGACATGCACAAGCCAGGCAAATGGCAACTGGACCGACCCCGGCACATGGACGGACTGCGAAAGCGGTTTTCCGGGCGCGGATGATACGGTGATTATTAATCACACTGTCACCCTCGATGCGGACGCGGAGGCGGATAGCGTAACAATCAACGGCGGCGGCACATTGAATGCCGGAACATATACGCTGACCTTAAACGGCAATTTTATTAAGAGCGGTATTTTTAATGCAGGCACAGGCGCTGTTGTGTTTAACGCCACCGCCAATACCGACGCGATTGATTTTTACAACCTGACTGTCACCGGGACAGGGCTGCTGACCCTGACCAACAGCGCCGTAATTGGAAACAATTTACAAATTGACTCCGGCGGCGCATTAAATACCGGCTTTTACACCATCGAAGTTGGCGGCACAACTTCCATTGGCGGAACGCTTACCTTTGGCGCCGCCGCAAGCAACATTTTTACCGGCGCAGTGACCATTAACTCCGGCGGTGTGTGGAATAACGGCATTAATGCCCCAATCACTTTTAAGAACGGTTTAACGCACAACGGCGCGACCTTTACCAGCGGTACGGGAACTTACACATTTAACACCAACGCGCAAGCCATTGGCGGAAGCAGCCCAATTTCGATTAATAACGTGACAGTCACCGGCGTTACGCTCACCAACAATGGCACGCTGACCGTAGGAACCGCGCTCAGCGGCACAGGCACATTAACCCAAGGAGCCGGCGGCACGCTTAACCTCGTCGGCGCTTTTGGCATCACCACGTTAAATGCAAGCGCTTCGGGAAATACGGTAAATTACAATCAAACCGGCGGGGTAACCATTAAAAATATCGCCTATCACCACCTCGGGTTGGGCGGCAGCGGCGCGAAAAACATAACGGGCGGCAGCACCGTCATTAACGGTAATTTGACCATTTCAGGGTCAACCACGACTCAAATTACAACAAATTTAACCGTTGGCGGAAATTTGGTTTTGAACTCAAGCGGAGCCGCCCCCACCCTTGATGTGCGCGGAGTAAATTTCACCGTAACTGGCAACACCACCATTACACAAGGCACGCTCAATCATACAACCAGCAATAGCGGCGTCAAAACATACAGCGGAGATATTACCATTGAATCAGGCGGAGCATGGGCAAACGGCATTAATGAAAGCTTCGCCATTGGAGGCAGCCTAATCAATGATGGCACATTCACTTCCGGAAGCGGCGTATATACCTTTACCGGCACAAACAAAAACTTTACCGGCGATATCACCATCACCAATGCCACGATTGACGGAACGTACACCAATAATGACACGCTGACTGTCAGTACCGCGCTGGCGGGAAGCGGCACGCTGACACAAGCGGCAAATTCCACATTAAATATCAACGGCACGTCCACCATTAGCAATTTGGACGCAAATACAAACACGCCCAACACCGTCAATTATGGCGGCGCCGCGCAAACGGTTAAAGAAACCACTTATGACACGTTAATTCTTTCCGGCACCGGCGCAAAGACGTTAAGTTCCGCTGTTGTCATTGGCGGCACGCTTTCAATGGAAGGCAGCAACACCAACGCAAAAGGCGCGGGCGCTTCGCCGACCTTTTTGGCAGGCACCACGCTGCAATACAAAAAAAGCGGCAGTTTGGAAACCGGCGCCGAATGGCCCGCCACGTTAACGAATACCAATGTCGTCATTGATAAGCAAAGCGGGACAAGCACCATTACTTTGGGCGGCGCAAAAGACGTGCCGAATTTGACCATTACCAGCGTGGGGGCGCTGCATACAAACACCAGCAATTACGCAGTGACCGTCACCGGCAACCTGACGAACAGCGGCACGTTTACGATGAACAGCTCAGCCATTACGGTAGGCGGAAATTTTACAAACGATGGAACAATGTCCAATACCGCCGCCGCTAACATCACCGTTACGGGAAACTTAATTAATAACAGCGGTAAAACCATCACAGCCACCGGCGGGACGTACAATGTTAATGGCGACTTCACAAACAACGGCACGTTTACCGCCACCAGCACGAGCAACCGCACCGAGCTAAACCTCAACGGCAACTGGACAAACACCGGAACCATCACCAGCGGCGGATTCAACGTCACACTGATTGGAACAGCAGACCAAAATATTACCGGCTTCACCACCAGCGGCAGCGTAAGCATGACCAAAACCGGCGGCACAGCCACCTTCGCCAATGATGTCAGCGCAGGGGCGCTCACGCTCAATGGCAGCGGCGGCGCGCTGAATCTTGGCGCCAGCCTTACACACACCTTCAGCGGGCTGGTTACGCTCACCAACGGCACGCTCAACGGCGGCAGCAGCGCGCTTGTTATGACAAGCGCCAACGCCGCCCCGTTCCAAATCACCAGCGGAACCTTTACGGCTGGCACAGGCACGGTTGAATTCAAAAGCAACGCAAATCAAACGGTTCCCGGACTCACCTATTACAACCTGACGCTCAACCGCAACACAGGCACCACCACATACACCAAAACCCTGGGCGGCAACCTGACCGTGCAAAACGACCTGACGCTCGGCGCATACACCACCTTTGAACTCGGCGCGCATAACGTCACAGTAAACAACAATACCGAACTTTCCGAGGCGACATCCAACCTGCATTTTAGCAGCGCAACCGGCGCCAAGCAATTCAACAACGTCATCAACAATGGACGCTGGCGCGAAATTGCGGCGGTCAATATCACCTTCACCGGCGATTTCACCAATAACAACGTCATCACCGATTCAGCCGGCGGCACAACCAACACCAAAGCAAACAACGGCGCTCACACCTTTACCGGCGCGGGCAAAACCTTCGGCGGCTCCGCTTTCATCAGCATACCCAATGTCACCATCAGCGGGACATACACCAACACCGGAACGCTCAAAGTCACCACTTCGCTTGAAGGCGGCGGCACGCTGACTCAAGGCACAGGCTCCACGCTTGAACTGGGCGGCACAGTCACCATCACCGGGTTGGATGCCAGCACAAACGTGAATACGGTCAATTACAACGGCAGCGCCGCGCAAACCCTTAAGACCACCGTGTACCATCACCTGACCTTGAGCGGCACAGGCGCGAAGAGCATGACCGTGACCACAGTCAACGGCAACCTGACTTCCTCCGCGCCAGTCACCGTCGGCGCAAACATGACCATCAACGGCGACCTGACCGTCACCTCCAACACCTTTACGGTGGGCGGGTTTAATTTCCACGTTCAAGGTCTCACCAACATCACCGGCACGTTCACATACAGCGCCATTAGCGGCACCAAACGGCATGTAGGCAAGGTCACCATCAGCGGCGCAAACGGCACATGGAACAATACCGGCAATACAAGCGTGTTCTTCCGTGGCGGCTTGGAATTTACGGGCAAGACCTTCACCAGCGGCGCAGGCAACTATATTTTTGAAACAAACAACCAAACCATCAGCGGCAACAAAGCCATTTCAATTGCCAACCTGCGTTTGGATAGCAACATCACGCTGACCAACACAAACACCTCCGGACTCACCGCCACAACCCAGCTCTTTGAAGGCGCAGGCAGCGACAACACCCTGATATTAGGACTCAACAGCATCCTGAATATTGGCGGCACGTTGGAAATTACCACGCTGGATGTGGATGACTTTACCCCCAACACCGTCAACTACACCAAAGCCGGCACGCAAACCGTCGCCCCGCTGACGTATCACAACCTCGGCTTGAGCGGCGGCGGCGAAAAAACGCTCACGGGCATTTCCACCATCAACGGCGCTTTGACCTTAAGCGGCGCGACCACCACCGCCTCCATCAACAGCGATATGACCATCGGCGGCAATCTGGTTGTGAATAACGGCGCCGCCTTGACTGTGGGCGCGTCGAACTTCACGGTCAATGGCACAACTACAGTTGCATACGCCTCCGCCACCAATCAGGGACAAATTATCTTCAACAACACCACAGGCGACAAAATCTTCATCGGGCTTGTCACCATTAATGGAACATGGAATAACAGCGCCAACGAAAGCGTCACTTTCCGCGGCGGCTTGCTCACCGGAGGCAATTCCACCTTTACCGCAGGCACAGGCGCATACTTATTCGCCGCCAACCACCAGAGCCTGACGGCAAACAAAGCCACCACCATCGCAAATATTGTCGTCGGCGATACAGGCGAAACAACGCTGGAACTTACCAACAACGGCAGCGGCGCGCTCAGTTTCAGCTCGCTCAGCGGTCCGGGCAAATTCATCAACAATGGCGTGGTTAACTTGAACATGGCAAACCCGGCAGGCATCATCACCGTCGGCGTATTCGACGCCAATTCCGCAACCAACACCATCAACTACAACATGGCGGGCGCGCAAACCGTTATGCCGATTACCTACCACCACCTGACCTTGAGCGGCAGCGGCGCAAAGAACATCACCGGTGTTTCAACAATCAACGGCAACTTGACCATTAACGGCAACGCCATCGCCACCCTGCAAGGGGATTTGGATGTCGGCGGAAGCGTATCCATCAACGCGGCAAGCGCAACAGGCAAGCTGGATACTGGAACCCATACCTTATACGTCGGCGGCAACTGGACGCGCAATACAGGCACCTTTGCCAGCAATG
>DAOTZP010000420.1:0-4990 GCA_034434265.1 Anaerolineales bacterium
AAGCCGTTGAACAAATGCATTTTATTGATGAGGATGACGCGCTGCTTTAAGTCCATGATTGGATTCTATCAAATTTCGCGCACAATCGCGCAGCCATAGGGCGCGGATTCAAAATTGGGGGGAAAATGACCAGCCAGCAAAGCTTCCACCGCCTCATCCAAATAAAAGCGCGAGGGAGTCCGCTTGCGAAACGTCACATCATCCACCGCGCCGCGATACCGCAGAATGCCTTCACGGTCAATGACGAAGACATGCGGCGTGGTTTGCGCCTCGAACAAATCCGCGATTGCGCACTGCGCGTCCACCAGCACAAGGGGCAGTTTTCTCTGCTCTGCCGCGCGGCTCACCTCCTCCGCCGATTCGTTTCGGTTGGAAGCAATCGTCAGCATGGTCACATCCTCCCGCCATTGGGCAAGCATTGAAAGAATGGCTTTATCTGTGCGTTCCGAGTGCGGACATTCACATGACCAAAAATTAACAATGACAATTTTTCCACGATATTGGCTTAAACGATGAATCGCGCCATGCAAGTCGGGCAGCTCAAAATCGGGGACGGGTTGATTGAGTTCCATGCGGGGTATAAGTTACGAGTTACAGGTTACGAGTTACAAGCTACAGGTTAGCGGCAGCCTTAAATAATTTCCACGCCTGCTTGTTTTTCAATCACACCCACCACGGCGGAATTATCCAGCTCGCCCATGCCTTGCTCAATCATCTCTTGAAATAATTTTGTATTCGCAAGAGTGGCGCTCAACGGAATATCATATTCCTCCGCCGTATCCAGCACAATCTTCAAATCTTTCAATTGCATGTAGGCTTTAAAGCCCGGGCTGCGGTTGCCCTCAAACAAACGCGGCGGTTTCACATCCAGCGTCCAGCATTGCGCCGCGCCGCCTTTAATCGCATCCACCACTTTGCGCGGGTCCACGCCCGCTTTTTTGGCAAAGACCAACAGCTCGCCCATGGCGGTCATTTGCGCCGCCACCATAATTTGATTCGCCGCCTTTGCCACCTGACCTGCGCCCGCGCCGCCAACATGGGTGATTGTTTTGCCCATTGCCTGAAAAACAGGCATCACCTTTTGCAGGGCTTCCGCCTCGCCGCCGACCATGATGGTGAGCGTGGCATTGCGCGCGCCAATATCCCCGCCCGAAACCGGCGCATCAAGGAACAGGATTCCCCTGCCTTTAAGTTGCTCCGCGATGCGCCGCGCCGAAGCAGGCTTGATGGTGGAGTTATCCACCACAATCAAGCCTTCGCGCCCGCTTTCGATAATTCCATGTTCGCCGAGAACGACTTTTTCCACATCGGGCGAATCAGGCAGATTGGTAAAAACCACATCCACCTGCGCGGCGACTTCTTTGGGAGAGTTTGCCGCCGACGCGCCCTCCGCGGCCAATTCATCCACCGCGGCGCGCGAACGGTTATGCGCCACCAGCGGAAAGCCCGCCTTAAGAATATTGCGGGCAATGGATTTGCCCATCAACCCCAAACCAATGTATCCAACTCTTAACATTTGAGAATCTCCTGAAAAAATGATTTAAAAATTATAACCTTAACGCAAGTTGCCGCCTTCAAAAGAGAAGAAGGATTTTGCCTGTTTTGAACCGCCGAGGCGCAGAGGGCGCAGAGTTTTTAATGAATTTCTCCGTATCCTCCGCGCCTCTGCGGTAAAAATTAAGCAAGGGTAGCAACTTGGGTTAACCTTAACAAAAAAAGAGCCCGCCTCTTGCGAGACAGGCTCAATTTCATGTTTGGCTATTTGATAAGGTAGGCGATGTTCACCGTAACCGCAATGGTCAGCTCGCCGGGTTGAATTGGCACTTGCGCCGCCTCCGCCACGAAACCGCTGCCGCCGCCCTTGCCGTACATCATCGGGGATGGATACGGGCTGTTATCATAAAAGCTGATGGTGTAAATTTCACCCAGCGTAATTCCAGCGGCATCCGCCAATTCCTTCGCTTGCGTCTTCGCGTCTTCCACAGCTTTTGCGCGGGCTTCCTTCACGGCTTGAGTCTTATCCGCCACATCAAACTGAATGCTGTTGATGCTGTTCGCGCCAGCCGAGACCACATCGTCCAACAGCTTGCCGAGCTCGTCCAAATTCCGCACGGTGACATACACGGTGTTATCCACCATATACACGGTTCCGCTGACTGCGCCTTCGGGCGAATATTGCTGCGAAGGATAAATGCTGAAATTGGTGGTCTTGATGTCCTTCGGGTCCACGCCAGCTTTCTTGATTGTCTCAGTGACAGACTTGGTCTTTTCGGTATTCGCGCGCACCGCTTCTTCGGCGGTTGGGTCTTCGGTATGCACGCCGATATAAATGTACGCAATATCGGGCTGCAAAAACACCTGACCGATTCCGTTCACATTCACCGTGCGAACAGGTTCAGGCGCGGCTTGGTTAATCGTCGCCGGACCGCACGCGCTCAACATCAGCGCAAAAGCCAAAACTGCAAAAACAAAAATTTTCGTACGCATTGTTTGTTCTCCTTTTTATGTAAACTCCCTTACAAGACGCGCGCGCCCCAAAAAAGTTCCCTTGAATTTTGAGGAATTTACGGCTACAATCTTTGCACAAATGTTCTATGCCTATTGATTATCAGCAAGTGTACACGCAGGTCAAACAAATTGGGGCGGGGGTAAAAGAACGCCGCCAGAAAAAAGAACAGGCGCAGGCAAAAGCCCGCGAGCTGCTTCTTCATTACGATTCTTTATTGGATGAACTACGGGCGAAGGTGGAATCGGCCCGCCAAGCCGAACCCGCCACCCGATGCGCGTCTCCGCGGGCGGAATCCATCGCGGCGGGAATCCACCCGCCAGCCGAATCAAACAACCCCGTCACGCTCATCGCCGCGGACGGTTCGCAAATCTTCCCCGACCGTCATGCCGCGCAGCAATACTATCTCATCAACGTTGGCTCGCTCGTCATGCAAACAAACTCCGGCAGCGCGCCCGAAATTTTCACCGACACCGGCTTAACCCTGCTCGACGAATTTGACGAAACCTTCTTCAACGAAAGCCAGATTGCCCTGCAGCGCGATATTGCCGAAAGAAAAAAATTGCTGGAACTTGCGCGGCAACACGCGGGGACGGTGATTGCGCTCACCGAAGGACAGCTGGAACTTTGGGGCGCGGCAGAGCCTGAACATGACAAATCGTTTCAAAAAAGTTTGCTCGATTATTTAAGCGCGCTGCGCGAACTCAAAAAACAAAATGTGATTGCGGCGGGATATGTGGACAAACCCGCCGCAAACTGGGTGATTCGCATGTTGGAAGTTGCCGCGTGCGCCGACTTGAAAGAACTGCGCAAGTTTCATCCCCTGCTGGGCGCAACCGATTTATGGCTGTTCAGCCGTATTTTGAAAACCCATGAGCGCTCGGCGATTTTTGCATTGAAAGCAAAATCATCCGACGCATACACGGAAGACCTTGCCATTCATTTTTTCTATTTGAATGTCGGCGATGAAAGAAAGCCGCAAATTGCGCGGGTGGATGTGCCGCTGTGGGTGGCGGAAAACCCGCAAGCGGTGAACGACCTGCACGCCGCGCTGATTCAACAATGCAAAATCATGGGCAATGTTAAACCGTTCCCTTATATTTTGCACCGCGCCCACGAAATTGCGGTGGTCTCCAACCGTGAAAAAGAGGAAATCAACCGAATGCTCGCGCTTGCCGTGCAAAACAACGGCGGCGAAGCGGGCGAAGTTTCCAACAAACAGTCTGCCAAAAATTTACCGGGCAGAACAAGGATGTAAAGGAGTTTCCCATGACCACTCCCATTGAAATTGGGCGGCTGCTTCGCGCAGGCACAAGCGGATTTATTGCGGGCTGCCGCGTTTCACAACCGACCGTGCCAGCCTTTGGCTCGCTTGCGCGCGCGCCGCTGGGCGAAGGCTATCAGGTGTACGGGTTGATTTACAACATTCACATTGACGATGACGGGCTGGTGCGCCAGCTGGTGACAGCAGACAACGTCAGCGATGAAGTGATGCGCGACAACCGCGAGCGAAGAATCGTCCCCGTGGAAATGTCCGTGCTTGCGGTCGGTTATGAGCAGGATGGCAAAATTCACCACCTGCTGCCGCCGCGCCCGCCGCTCAGTTTGGATGTGATTTATTTATGCGATGAAAAAGACACGGCGCGATTCACCTCCGCCGGACGGTTTGGATATTTTCGCCACATTCTGCAGGGCAAAGATATTCCCATTGGCGAAGCGTTTGCCGCGCACATTCAACAAGCCGAAAAAGCCAATGGCACAGCGTGGAAAGAAAACGCAATTCGTGAAATCATCACCCTGCTGCGCGACGATTACCCGACCTTGATGTCCGTGCTGGGCGCGCTGCGCGAAGTGACATAAATCAATCTTTCTTGCAATTCAAATTCATCCCCCATATAATGGAACGATGAATGCACATTCCCGTTTTCAAACTTTGCTTAAGTGGATTGTTCCCATCGCGGCGGCGTTTGCCGTAGGCGCATGGATGTATATTTCCCCCGAAGGCGCATTGGGAAAATTGGACGCCGTCGGCTACGCGGTTTGTCACCGCATTGACGTCCGCTCCTTTCACATCCACAACAGGCAAATGCCTTTATGCGCGCGCTGCACCGGGGAATTTTACGCCGCAGCGGCTGCCTTGCTCTTTCAAGCCTTTATCAGCCGCAAAAGCAGCAAACTGCCACCGCGCGGCATTCTTGCCGTGCTTGTTCTCTTCTTCCTCGCCTTTGGCGTGGATGGCAGCAACTCATATTTATATCTGATGAAACAAACCGCGCAAGACGGGCTGGATTGGATACCGAATCTCTACATCCCAAACAACACGCTGCGCCTGTTCACCGGCAGCGGCATGGGCATTGCGCTGGCGGCGGTTTTATTCCCCATCGTCAACCAAACCATTTGGGCAAAGCCGGAGGAAACCCCCGCGCTGGAATGGAAATCGTTTGGCATTCTCACCGCGCTCATCCTCATCATGAACCTGCTTGT